>JBIOVA010000096.1:0-27148 GCA_044867485.1 Lacipirellulaceae bacterium
GCGGATCGCGCGGCCCATTTCTACCGAAAAGTGTTCCAAAATAGGGAAGAACATTCATCGCCGCTAATCAACGCTCATTCGGATGAGTGAGAATAAGTGGCTAATAGCGTTCGTGGTCGTACGTGCAGGAAAGCAGGCGGCGGAACGGGCGGCGGGCAGCGCAACTTGGGCGGCGTGTTGGAGGAAATAGGCGTGTTCGAGAACGACGTTACGATCAATCGCCATCAGATGCGGCTGTTCGACATGACCGTGGCGGACCTGCCCGAGGAGACGCTGTTCGCGGCGTCGCCAGGACATGGGCATTCGGCGGCGTGGGTGATGGGGCATTTGGCGATCACGGGCGAGCTGGGCCAGAGCATGCTCGGCGGCGGCGTGACGCATCGCGAGTGGCTCGCGCTGTTCGGTCCCGGGTCGAGCGATGCGGTAACGCCGACGCCCGGCCTGACGAAACAAACGCTGGTCGACGCTGTGACCGCGGCGTACGAGGGTTTACAGAAGTTGGCGGCTGGAGCGGACCCCGCAGCGATGAGCGCGCCGCACACGGTGAAGCTGCTTGAAGGGACGCCGATCGAGACGGTGGGTCACTGCGTCTCGCTCTTACTCACCAGCCACTTTGGATTTCACCTGAGCCAGCTTTCGAGCTGCCGCCGCGCGGCGGGGCATGCGAAGCTGTTCTGAAACCGGCGCCCACGCGCGACAGAGGGTACTGAGGCCGAGTTGTGTTGCCGGGAAAGTACTTTCACTTTCGATCGCGCCAATTGGCGAAGGCCACAAGTAACAACACGACGGTCCACTGGAAGGGAATCATTCCCACCACCCCCAGACCGATCGCCCATCCCCTTGAAGCCCCGCAAAACGCCGCGGCCCCCACGATGAGTGTAGCGCCGATCAACGGTAGGACTACTTCCATCGCGAATTCGGTGGGGTTGAACTTCATGTCCCGTAGTATAGCCGTTGGGCTCGGCGCATGAAAAAGCCCCACGTGAGCGGCGATGGGTCGGCGACCCGGGATGCCTATTCTACAAACTGCCCTTCCCACATCCGCGCCTGAAAATCGGTGGAACGACGGCGCGGCCCGCGCGTATCTTTAGGGCATGAGCACCGCCAGCACCCTTCCGCCTGTGGCCGAGATGGAGCGCGCGTACCTCGAGCGGGACAGCGCGTTCAACGGCCTGTTCGTTCTTGGGGTTCGCACCACGGGGATTTTCTGCCGGCCGACGTGCGGGGCGCGCAAGCCGCGGCCGGAGAACGTGGAGTATTTTGCCACGCCGCGGGAGGCGATCGCCGCGGGGTATCGGGCCTGCAAACGGTGCCGGCCGATGGAGCTGGACGAGCAGCCGGAGTGGGCGCGGCGGCTGATCGACGACGTCGAGCGGGCGCCGTCGGCGCGAATTACCGAGGGCGACCTGGCGGCGCGGGGCGTCGATCCCGCGACGGTCCGCCGGTATTTCCAGCGCCATTACGGCATGACGTTCCAGGCTTATGCGCGCGGGCGGCGGTTGGCCGGAGCGCTGAGCCGCATTCGCGAAGGGGCGCCGCTCGACGATGCGGCGCTGGCGAGCGGGTACGATTCCCATAGCGGTTTCCGCGAGGCGTTTGTGCGCACGTTCGGCGCCACGCCGGGCCGCAGCCGCGGCGGGTCGTGCATTCAGATGGCGTGGCTGACGAGCCCGCTGGGGCCGCTGGTGGCCGGCGCGACGGACGAGGGCGTGTGCCTCGTGGAGTTTACCGACCGGCGAATGCTGGAAACGGAGCTCGCCGCGTTGCGGAAGCAGTTCGGCGACTCTGCGGTCGTGCCGGGGATGAATCGCCATCTCCGGCAGCTTGAGGCGGAGCTCGGGGAGTACTTCGCCTGGACGCTACGGGCGTTTTCCGTTCCGCTGGTCTGCCCCGGCACGCCGTTCCAGCAGCGCGTGTGGGAAGAGTTGCGTCGGATTCCCTATGGCGAGACGCGATCCTACGAAGCGCTTGCGGCCGCGGTTGGCCAGCCGGACGGGCAGCGCGCAGTCGGTCGGGCGAATGGCATGAATCGGATCGCGATCGTTGTGCCCTGCCATCGCGTGGTCCGCAAGGACGGCCAGCTTGGCGGGTACGGCGGCGGACTGCGACGGAAGGAGTTTCTGCTGGAGTTGGAGCGAAGCAGCTGCGCCGTGGTGGGCGACAAGGGGCGAGGGGGACAGTCCCCTTTTGCTCCGCGGACTGCGCAAAAGGGGACAGTCCCCGGTCAATCGAACGAGTAACCGGCGAAGTAGATTTCGCTGGGGGCGTCGCCGTTGTAGACGACGGCGTAGCGGGCCTGGCCGCGTTCCATTTCTTCCCAGTAGTCTTCGGCCTCTTCGACGTCGGTCCGCGAGGGGCGCTCCGTGCCGAAGTATTCGGTCAGCTCGTCAGGCGTGAACGGGGCGGCGCAGCCGTAGTCGGGCTCGTCGGAAATCGTGCTGATGTCGAGGATCGAGGCGGTGCCGTCGGCGTCGGCGATTTCGAGGGCTTCGTCGATCGATGAGGGATGCTCTTCCGCGTAGCGGTACCGGCCGGCGCGGAACTCCTGGTCGCGCAGGCGGTCGAGGGCTCGCTGGATATTGGCATCGTGCTTGGTGAAGATGCTCCACGGTTCGGCGCCCATAGCGCTGGTCTCCTGGCGAGGTGCAGCCCATCTGGCACGACCGACGTTCGGTCGTCTAGGGCAAGTTTATGCCAGAAAGCGGATTGGTCGCGTGAGGCCACAGACGGTTGAGGCGTCGTAAGGGCGGAAAATTCGTTGCAATCTGGCATTTGCTTTGAGGATGATTCGGGGCAATTCGCACGGCTGTCGACTCGGCATCGCTCGCGACGCCGGCTAACACGAGGGAAGCGGCGACGGCGCGATTTGTCGGCGGTACAATCGGCGACGCTGGTCTGTTCCCATTCACTCTTCATGGCGGGCGCTATGAATTCACGAATCTTTTGCGGTGCGTTGGCATGTCTGTTGGGCTCGTGCGTCGATCCCGCTTCGACCGCGGCGCAGCGGCCGGCGCCGCCGGCGCGCGATCCGCACTCGCCGGGGTTTGTCGAAGCGACGGAACTGCCTGACGGGGCCGTGCCGCCGGTGGATGCCAAGGGGAACTTTATCATTGGGCCGACGCACAAGCCTGCGCCGGAGGTCGAGGTTCAGGCAGGCGTGCCGCAGGGGACGGTCGTCGAGTTCACGATGGAATCGAAGGACAGCACGATTTATTCCGGCATCGCGCGGGAGGCGGAGACGTTCGGGACGCCGGACGCGGCGAATCCTGCGAAGCTCAATGTGACCACGAGCCATCCAGCGCCGTACACGCGGCGGGTGGCCGTGTATGTGCCGAAGCAGTACGTGCCGGGGACGGCGGCGCCGTTCATCGTGGGGGCGGATGGGCCGGATCGAATGCTGTTCACGGCGCTCGACAACTTGATCGCCGAGGGGCGCGTGCCGGCGATGGCGGCGATCTCGATCGGCAATGGCAGCGGCGACGCGCAGGGGAGCCAGCGGGGGCTAGAGTACGACACGATGTCGGGCCGTTATGCGGAGTTCGTCGAGACGGAGGTGCTGCCGCTCGTGGAGGAGAAGTGCGAGGTGAAGCTGACCAAAGATCCTGACGGGCGGGCGACGATGGGGTGCAGCTCCGGCGGGTCATGCGCGCTGATCATGGCGTGGTATCGGCCGGACTTGTATCGCCGCGTGTTGACGTACTCCGGCACGTATGTGAATCAGCAGTGGCCGCATAACCCCGAGACGCCGGGCGGGGCGTGGGAGTTTCACACGAGCATCATTGCGAACAGTCCGAAGCAGCCGCTGCGGCTTTGGCTGGAGGTGAGCGATCGCGATTTGCTCAATCCCAACGTGATGCGGGACGAGATGCACGACTGGGTCGTGGCCAACGAGCGGATGGCGCGCGTGCTGGCCGAGAAGGGATACGACTACCAGTTCGTGTTCGCGCGGAACGCGGTGCACTGCGACGGCGGCGTGAAGCAGCAGACGCTGCCGGCGGCGCTGGAGTGGCTATGGCGGGGGTACGCGACGGACGGGACGGCGTCGGCAAGGTGAGGCATCGCGAAATTCTTTCACCACAGAGGACACAGAGAACACAGAGAAGAGCTCCACAACGAGAAGGGCTGAGCGCCATCTCAGTAGTGTTTGCAATGTCTCTGTGACCTCTGTGCACTCTGTGGTGAATTCTTCACGGCACAGCGCGAAGGTTTGCCACCGTAGCGGCGTAGGCGGCGGCGATGGCGCCGAGAAACGTGCCCGCGATCACATCGCCGACGAAGTGGTAGTTCATGGCGACGAGGCTGGCGGCCAGCGGGGCGCCGACCAGCAGGCACGCGGCGCGCGAGCGCGGCTCGGCGAGCCAGAACACGCCGAGAAACGCGGCGATGCGCGCGGCGTGGCCGGAAGGGAAGCTGCCGACGTCGTCGCCAGTTTCGAGGGGGTGGAAGCCGTAGGCGCCCGTGCCGATGAGCGAAGGGTTGTTGTCGCGCCAGGTTTCGGGCCAGTCGCGGCCGCAGAGGTCGCCGAGGGACTCGCGGCACTGGTCGGCGACGATGAGCGTGAGGCACGCCGTGAGGAGCACGCGTTGCCAGCGGCGCGGCGCGAGCCAGGCCCAGGACGCGAGGAGGAACGCCGCGACGAGGGGCGACCAAGATTGGACGAGCGGGGGCGGCTCGGTGAGCCAGACGAGGTGCGGCGCCGCGGCGATTTTGTGCCGGGCTACGAAGAAAGCGACGGGGCGGTCGACGAAGAAGTAGCAGAGGATGACGAGGAGCGTGCAGAGCGAGACAGCGGCGACGGTGCGAGAGAGGAGGATGCGGTAGGGATTGGTTGGAGGAGGCATCGGTGGGCATCGGTTTCGCCATCAATGTCAAACGCAAGCGGTTACCTCCATCACGCTTCATATCGCGTTCGGAGATCGGCCCTGCGCTCCATCGCGTCGTACGAGCACACTTGGCAGCTTCGTTCCGTTGCGGAAGGCAATCGGCGGGAATCCCTCCCCTAGCCCCTCCCTTCGAGGGAGGGGGATTTCTAGTCCTCGCTTTCTTCCACCGGCTGGCCGGCGCGCCAGCGGAGCACGGCGTCCAGAAATCCCTGAATGTCGCCGTCCATGACCGCGTGAAAATTGCCCTGGCCGTATTTGGTGCGGGCGTCTTTGACGCGCTGGTCGGGATGGAGAAAGTAGTTGCGGATTTGCGAGCCGAAGCCGGTTTTGGCTTGTTGCTGGTACTTGGCGGCTTCGGCGGCTTCGCGTTTTTCCTCTTCCACGCGGGCCATGCGGGCCCGCAGCATCTTCCACGCCGTGGCGCGGTTCTTGTGCTGGCTCCGCTCGCTTTGGCACTGGACGACGATGCCCGTCGGAAAGTGCGTGAGGCGGATGGCGCTGGAGGTTTTGTTGACGTGCTGGCCGCCGGCGCCGCTCGCGCGAAACGTGTCCTCGCGGATGTCTTCGGGGTCGATCTCGACGGCGACCGAGTCGGCAATCTCGGGCGAGACGTCGACGGCGGCGAAGCTAGTCTGGCGTTTGCCTTCGGCGTTGAACGGGCTGATGCGCACAAGTCGGTGCATGCCCGTCTCGCCCTTGAGGTAGCCGTAGGCCATCGGTCCGCGAACGGCGATCGAGGCGTTGTTGATGCCGGCTTCTTCGTTGTCCTGGCGGTCGATGAGCTCGACGGCGTAGCCGTGCTTCTCGGCCCACATGATGTACATGCGGAGGAGCATCTCGGCCCAGTCGTTGGCGTCGGTGCCGCCGTCGCGGGCGTTGATGGTGAGGATGGCGCCAGCGGCGTCGTGCGGGCCGTTGAGCAGGGCGCGGAGCTTGAGGTCGTCGAGAAGGGCTTCGAGGCGTTGGACCTCGGCGGGGACTTCCGTGGCGAACGAGGCGTCCTCCTCGGACATCTCGATCATCGTGGCGAGGTCGTCGCTGGCGCGCAACGCTTCGTCGAGCGGCTTGATGATCGCGGCGAGGGATTTTCGCTCGGCGACGCGCTCTTGAGCCCGCTCCTGGTTGTCCCAGAAGCCGGCCCCCGCCATCTCCTCGTCGATGGCCGCGATGCGTGACTGCTTGGCGTCCCGGTCAAAGAGAGTCCCGCAGTTGGGTGACGGTTTGACGAATCGCAGCGGCGCGATCGTACCATTCCTTTTCCAACATGGGCGGGACTCCTGGGGAAGGGCTATCGGCTTTCGGCTGTCGGCCAGATTGGGGAGCGGCCGTGGAATTTCTCTGGCCGACAGCCGATGGCCGAAAGCCGACAGCCTTGGCTCGCGTGGATTATAGGGTGCGTCGACGGTGGGGACGAGGGGGCCTAGACTGGCAGCATGGCACGCGTGGTTCTGGCAATGTCGGGCGGGGTGGATTCGAGCGTCGCGGCTCACCTGTTGCTGGAGCAGGGGCACGAGGTGATTGGCGTGTTTATGCGCCACGGGCAACAGTCGCCGGTAGTGTGCGGTGCGGACGCTAAGCCGCAAGCGGCGTTGCCGATTGTCGAGCGGTTGGATCATAAGCAGGGGTGCTGTACTGCGGCGGATGCGGAGGATGCGCGGCGAGTGGCGGATCGGTTGGCGATTCCCTTCTATGCGCTGAATCTTGACGCCGATTTCGGGCGAATCATCGACTACTTTGTGGACGAGTATGCGGCGGGGCGGACGCCCAATCCGTGCGTGCAGTGCAATAACTGGATCAAGTTCGGCAAGCTGTTCGATTACGCCGACGGGGTGGATGCGGAGTTTGTGGCGACGGGGCATTATGCGCGGATCGCTAAGCCGCAAGCGGCGGGGGGAGGAGGGGGGCCGACCCTGCTCCGCGGGCGCGATGCGGCGAAGGATCAGTCGTATGTGCTGTTCGGCGTGCGGTGGGAGCTGCTCGCGCGGATGCTGCTGCCGGTGGGCGACTATGAGAAGCCGGCGATTCGGCGGATGGCGGCGGGGCTGGGGCTCAACGTGGCGGCGAAGAAGGACAGCCAGGAGATTTGCTTCGTCACGCGGGGGCGGTACGACGAGTTTGTGCGTGCGCGGCGGAAGCCAGTTTCGGAGAAACTGGCCAACGTAGGCGGCGAGTTGGTGCTCACGAGCGGCGAGGTTGTGGGGCGGCATCGCGGGGTTGAGGGATTCACGGTGGGGCAGCGGAAGAAGCTGGGCGTGGCGCTCGGCGAGCCGCGGTTTGTCGTGCGGATCGAGGCGGACACGCGCCGCGTTGTGTTGGGGAGTCGCGAGGAGCTCGGGCGCAGCGAGCTGACGGCGTCGGGCGGTAACTGGCTCGTCGACGTGGACGACGTTCCGGCGCGGTGCGCGGTGCAGATTCGTTACAACTCGGCGCCGGCGTCGGCCGAAGTCTCCCTCGACGCGGACGACCGCTTGCATGTTCGCTTCGACGAACCGCAGTTCGGCGTCGCCCCGGGTCAGGCGGCGGTGTGCTACGACGGCGAGCGGGTGCTCGGCGGGGCGTGGATCGAGTGAGTTGAGCGTCCAATCAAACGCTCAGCGAAAATACGGCTCGGCGGCTTGTTCTTGCTGCTCGCGTTCGCTCTCGGCGTAGACGGCGGCGGCTTGCCAGAGGACGAGGCCGAGCGGCGCCAGGCAGAGCAGCGTGCGAGCCGCGGCTTGCGGCGCCGGGCGCAGCTTCTGAATGCCCGGCAGGCTGACAACAGGGGCGACCAGCGCGAACGCTAGGGTGGCGGCTTGCCAGGGAAGCAAGTCGGCGTAGGCGACGGCGAGGGTCAGCAGCCCGCCGACGGCGAGGAGCGTGGGGCCTGGCGCCGCTTCGGGACCGCTTTTGGCGCCGAGCAGCCACGCGGTCGCCGCGCAGCCGCCGAGCGTGGCGCCGAGGACGCCGAAGGTTTGCGCATAGTGGAGCGAACCGGTGAGGCCGGCGGCGGCCGCGGCGCCAACCAGGGCGACGATGGTCAGCAAGGCGCGCGTCTTGGGAAGCGTGGCGCCGTCGGCGCGGCGCCAGAGCCACCATGCGGCTAGCGTGGCGGCGGCAATCGTGGCGAGGACCGCCGCCGCACCGGCGGGCGTGATGGCGTCGTCGGCGAATCCCGCTTCGCGCAGTTGCTGGCTGGCGCGGTACTTGCCCCACAGGAGCCACAAGGGCGCGGTAAGGCATAGCGGCGCGGCGAGCAGCCACTCGACCCAGCGACGCCCCGTGAGCCACGCGACCAGTGCGGGAATTGCGGCGACGATCACGACCAGCGGAAGCCGCTCGATCGCCTGCGTGGAGCGGACGAGCTTCGCCGCCGCCGCCGCGAGGCCGACGTTGTGCGCTTCCAAGCCATAGGCGCCGGCAAGGAAACCGGCGACCACGCCCGCGGACCACGCGGGGCCGCCAGTGCGCGTGAGTCGCCAGGCGAGCGCGAACGCGGCGGCGGCGGCGGCCAGCGGCGCGAGGGCGCCCAGCACGAAATCCATCGGTCCGAACATAGAGCAATCCGTTAGCCGCGCTCACGAGGATCCGCCGCAGTGCAACGCGCCGTGAGCCGCGACGCGGCAGCGGAGCGCGTCCTGCACGCCGGCGCGCTCCGCTACGGAAGACCTCCGCGTCGCGGCTAACCGATATCCGCGTTGCCGAGTTTACTGCCGGACGCCTTCGAAGCTGATGGTGATCGCCACCTCGTCGCCGACGCCGGGGAGGTGCTTGTCCATGCCGTAGTCGCTGCGGAGCAGGTGGGTGTCGCACAAGAAGCCGGTGCGGAAGTCGCCGCCTTGCGGCCCGGCGCCTTCGCCCAGCTTGACGAACGTGAGCGTGATCTCCTTCGTGACGCCGTGCATCGTGAGATCGCCCGTCACGTCGTAGGCCGGCTTGTCGCCTTCTTGCTTGGCGACGACTTGCTTGCTGGTAAATGTGATCACCGGAAATTCCGCCGCATTCAGAAAGTCGGCGCTGCGAAGGTGACCGTCGCGCTGGGCGTTGTTCGTGTCGACGCTTTCGGCGGCGATCGAGAACTGGAACTTGCTGGCCGCGGGGTCGGCGGCATCGAGCGTATACGTGCCGGTCACCTTGTTGAATCGACCGTAGGTGAGGCTGATGCCCATGTGGCTGATGCCGAAGATGACGGAGGTGTGGGTCTCGTCGAGCGCGAAGTCGTCGGCCACGGCGGGACGGGTTTGGGCGGCCAGCGCAGCGAGCAGCGCGAGGGCGAGCGTCAGGCGAGTCTTCATGGGGAGTCTCCAGGCGTGTGAGAGGGTTGGCTTGCGTTGATGGTTGAGACCGCCGGGGGAGCGGTCGTCCCGACATTTTAGGCGCCGTGCCTGAAATGGGAACCGACGGCGACGCTGTCACTTCGAGGTCCACCGAGAAGTCCGGCCGCAAGCGTGCGAGCCGGACCCCTCGGCGGCCCTCGGGGTGACATACCGCGCCAGACGGGGACGACAGCTCCCGTTGAACACCGCTCGAGCGGCAGCGGATTGGCCGCGTGGGCTGGGAGTTCTAATCCGCGGCCTGGTGCGGTAGGATGACGCAGGCTGGGGCGCCCTTGACGCGGCCATCGGCCGCAATCCCCTGCCCATTCCCTTCTCGCACGCATTTGCCATGACTCCCGTCCTCCCGCCCGCCGCCCTCGATCTGCTCGCGCCGGTGCTAGCCCTCACCGAGAAGCAGTGGCAGTTCGTGCTCGTGGCCGCCATTATCGTCGGCTCGGTCTTCGGACTGGTGTTTCTCGTGGTGCTGCTCAACTTTGGCGGGATGTGGATTCGCGCCTATACGTCTAACGCCCATGTGAGCTTCTTCGAGCTGATCGGCATGAAGCTGCGGCAGGTCAATGCCTCGACGATCGTCGACGCGAAAGTGATGGCGATGCAGGCGGGCGTGGGGACCGATCCCGAGACGGGCCTCACCACCAAGCGGCTGGAGGCGCACTATCTGGCCGGCGGGGACGTGCCGCGGGTGATCGGCGCCATCATTGCCGCCCAGCGGGCCGACATCGACCTGGACTTCGACCGGGCCGCGGCGATCGACCTGGCCGGCCGCGACGTGCTCGACGCGGTGCGGACCAGCGTGTATCCCAAGGTGATCGACTGCCCCGACCCGGAGAAGTCCGGCCGCAACACGCTGAGCGCGGTGGCCCGCAACGGCGTGGAGTTGAAGATTCGCGCACGAGTGACCGTGCGGACGAATCTCCAGCAGCTCATCGGCGGCGCCACGGAGGACACGATCATTGCCCGCGTGGGCGAGGGGATCATCACGTCGATCGGCTCGGCGCACGATCACCTGGCGGTCATGGAGAACCCGGATCGCATCTCGAAGGCGGTGCTGCAGCGCGGGCTCGATGCGCACACGGCGTTCGAGATCGTGTCGATCGACATTGCCGACATCGACGTGGGCGAGAATATTGGCGCCCGGCTGCAGGCCGACCAGGCCGAGGCCGACATGCGCAAGGCCCAGGCCCTGGCCGAGCAGCGCCGCGCGAACGCGATCGCGCTGGAGCAGGAGATGAAGGCCAAGGTAGCGGAGAATCGCGCCGCCGTGCTGAAGGCCCAGTCCGAGGTGCCGCGGGCGATGGCCGACGCGTTTCGCAAAGGCAATCTGGAATCGGTCGGCAGCAACGGCGCGGCGTGACGCGGCGCCTCGTCTGTTAACCGTCGCTGAGGGCGTTTTGGAAATACACGCGCTCGAGCTCGGTCAGCTCGTCCAGGGGCGGTTCGACGAGTTCCCATCGCTGGTTCTTGTACGCCAGCTTGAAGTACCGCTTGTCGACCTGCTTGAACGGCTCATCGCCTTTGGCCTGCTTATCGAGAGGCGTGATCTTGACGCCCGCTTCGCGGTGCAGCGCCACCGACGTCTCGATCATCACGCGAGCCGTGTAGCCGTCGTCCTCGGCCGACGGCGGGAGGAGTTCGTAGGCGCATGAGCGCTCCGAGACGACGCCGACGCCGGGCGCGGCCCGCGCGTGCTTGAGCGATTCCTTGAGCCGCCGCATGGCGTGCTCGAGCTGTTTTTCGGGCGATGGCGGCGCCTCAACCACGGCGTCAGGCAGGGGGCCCGCCGTCTCGCAACCGCTCGTGACCGCCAGGCACAGCGCGGCCCCCGCGACGACAAGCGGCCCGCAGGCCCATCGCTGCCGCCCGCGCGCACTCGGGAAGGGCCAAACCGGCACCGCAGGTGATGCATCCATAAGAGACTCGTCGCTCCGCGGCGGGGCGGATTCTTCCAGTTCGCTCGTCGGGCGGGCGGGAGACGCCGTCGATCGGCCGAACTATCGACCGCCGAAGATATCCTCCCCGTCTTCTTCGACCGGCGGATCCTCGGTGGCTTCGGTTTCCTCGGCGTCGTCGACCGCGTCGGCCTCCTCGGCGTCGGCCGCGGCTTCGTCAACCGGCTCGCCCGTATCCGCATCGTCCTCGCTTGCTTCGGCGAACGGATCGACTTCCCCGGCCTCGTCCGCGGGCGTCTCATCGGCGGGCGTCTCGTCAGTCGATTCCGCCGGCGGGGCGACCGCTTCGTCGACGGCGGCGTCCGGGTCGGCGGCGGCCTCGCTGCCAAACACGTCTTCTTCGTCGGTGGCGCCGAACGGGTCGTCCGCCGTGGCCGGCGTCTCCGTCGGCGCGGGTTCCTCAGTCGCCGCCGGCTCAGCGGCTTCCGTGATCGGAGCCCCAAAAACGTCGGTCTCAGCCGGTCGAGCCTCGTCCGCAGGGGCGTCGGCGGGCCCGAATTCGAAGTCGCTGGGAGGAGGCGACGCGGCGGGCGCGCCTTCGCCGCCAGCCATCGCCGGCGGCGTCAGACCGCCAATCACGTCGGCTGGGTTGGGCAGGTCGGGCGTGAGCGAGTCGATGGTGCGACTCAGGATGCGTCCTAGCACGCCACTTTCGCCGGCGCCACGTTCCCCTGCGGCGCTGTCACCGGCCGGAGAGGCGGCTGCGTCGGCGGCGGGTTGCTCCGCGGTTGGGGGCGCGGCGGGCGTGTCGGCGGGCGCGGCTGGCGTGGCGGGGTCGCCGAACGGATCGACGTCGTCGGTTGCCGGCGGCGTCTCGGCTGGCGCAGCGGTCTCCGCGGGAGGCTCGGCGGGTGGTGACTCTGCTTCCGTCGGCGCAGAGGCGCCCTCGGCGAACGGATCGGCTTCGGCGGTCGCGTCCGCGGTCGGCGGCGCCGGTTCAGCAGCCGGCGCTTCCACGGGAGCGGCGGGCGTCTCGGTGGGCGGTTCCACGGGCGCGGCGTCGCCAAACGGATCCGCTTCCGCGGCGTCTTGCGTCGCGGCCGGCGGCTCGTCGACGAGCGTGGGCTGCGGCGTGGGCGTGTCCCCAGGCGCTGTGACCTGCGGTTGCTCAGCGGGCGCGGTCACAGTGGGTTGGTCCGTAGCGGCGGGCGTCGCGAGCGCGTCGAGTTCGACCGGCGATTCCTGCCGCAGCACCTCGGTCTCGCGGTGCTGCAATTGTTCGTAACGGGCCTGCGACAACTGCCGCTGCTGGCCGGCCCAGGCCAAGCGGCCCTGCCGGCGATACTGCTCCAAGAGTTGGCGATTGGGGCCCTGCACGCGCGTGAGCGCCTGGCCGACGTTGCCGGCGGCGCCGGGATCGCGGGCTTCGTACAGCGCCCCCAGTTGCATGTCCTGCTCGGCTTCGTATCGCCGGCCGGAGCGCAAGCGGACCATCGCCCGGAAGTAATACGGCCGAGGATCGGTCGAGCCGGCGTCGATCACCTGCGTGAGGAGCCGATCGGCCTCGGCGGTCTGATTGGCGAAGTAGGCGTGGAGCCCGCGTCCGTAGACGGCGGTGAGTTCCCACGTGGCCTGAGCCAACGCGCTCGGCGGCGCCAGCGCCGGCGCTGCTGTGAGCGTCAACACGGCGAGGAGCCAACGGGCGGATCGGCGGGTACGGCGGGGATGGCGTGTCATGCTAAACGCTCCAACGAATGGTGACCTCAATCCGTGTTCATAGCGTCGCGGAGACGACTGGCGCCGGCGAGTTCTCGCCGCGGCGCCCGGCGTTTCGGATTCTGCATCTTAATGAGGGCGGGCGCGCCCAACAACAAACCGCTTTCGATTCCCGAGTTGGTTAGGTTTCTCGCTTCGCGCGGATCGCCTCGATTTTCTGTTGGGTTGCCTCAAAGTCCGGGATCTCGACGTCGGGGAGGGCTTCGGCCGAGAGGCCGCGGAGCTCGGCCTGTTCCCAGGCTTGGACGGCGGCGGCCTCGTCGCCGGCGCCCAACAGCGCGGCGGCGAGGTGGAAGTACTTGCTGGCGGTGGCGCCCATCTTGACGGCCAGTTGCAGGTCCTTCACCGCCGCGGCGTAATCCCCACGGTGGGAGTAGACCAGCGCGCGCGTGTCGAGGATGTCGGAAATCGGGCCAATGATTTCGATCGCTTCGTTGACGCCCTCCAAGGCTTGATCCAAATCCTGCTTTTTCATCGCCAGCAGGAAGGCCAGGTTGTTGAGGGCCGTGGCGCGGACGAATTCCGGCACGTCGTCGCGGTCAAGGATTTTGTTGTACGCCGCCACCGCTTCGTCGAACTTCTCTTGCACTTCCAGCGTTTCGGCGTCGAACACCATCCGCCGCGCCGACTCGGGATCGTCGCGAAGGGCCATGCGGGCCATCCGGTTCACCGCCTCGTCCAGTTTGGCTGGGTCGTCGCTGCGGCGCGCGCGAAGCACCTCGATTGCGGTGGCCAGCACGTCGTCCATGTCGGCGGGGAAGAGCTGATTGAGCATCATGAGCCCCGCGTCCAAATCGCCGTACAGCGCCGTGAACCGAGCGAGTTCCAACTCGTTGCCCGGCACGCGGCGGGCATACTCGGTGATCAACTTCAGTGCGTACTCGTGGTCGCCGACGCTGTCGGCCATGAGCGCCACGGCGTGCAAGATCTGCAGTTGCTGGTCGTTCATCGCGCCGAGATTGGGCGTCATCGATTCCAGATACTTACGCACCTGGGTCTTATCGTCCTGCGCGGCGGCGAGTCGAACCCGCAATTGGGGAATCGCGATCGCCGCGTCGGGCAGGTTGTTGAGCCGCGTCAGCCATTGTTCCGCCGCCCTGAATTCCTGGCGATCGATCAGCTTCTCCACCAGGCTCACGCGCAACGCGGGGTCGTCGGGATAGCGGGTGATCGCGGCTTGAAGATGCTCGAGGCAGCCCGGCCAATCGCCGACGTCGTTGAGCGCGTTGCCAAGCAGCAGCTCGCGCTGCGGGGTGAGCCCGCGCTGCTGCTGAATTTGCTGTAACAGGGCGATGATTCGCTGCCGGGACGCCGGGTCGCCCCGGCGATTGAGGATGTCGATCAGCAGATCCTGGCCCTCGGCGGTCGCCGCGCCTTTCTCCATCGCGGCCGACAGGAGTCGTTCCGCCTTGAGCGAATCCTGATAGTCGCCGCTCAGCGACAGGTATCGGGCCGCTTGGCGGCGCGCCCAGGCCACGGTGGGGTTGCTTTGCAACTTGGGGTCATCATAGGCGGCGCGGAGAATACGGTTGAGATAGCGCGCCGCCTGGCCGCGTCGCGCGGCGCCGCCGGCCGGCACTTGATTGGCGGGCGTTCCGCGGGCGACCGCCGACTGGCGAACGTTATCGTCGTACTCGCCCCATGCCAGGTAGAACTCCGCCATCCGTTGGGCAATCGGCAGTTCGTCGAGGCGTCCCTTGTAGGACGACAACAGAATGGACTCCGCCAGTCCAAATCTGCCAAACAACCGGTGTTGCTGCGCGGTGAGCAGCATGAGGAAGTCTTCCTCCAACTCCAACTGCGATTGCCGCAGCGTCGCCTCGACTTCGGCCGATTGCTTGTTGAATACGTAGAAGTTCAGCAGCGCCATCCACATGTCGGGATCGCTGGGCCGTAAGTCGACCGCGGCCTTGAGCGCCGCCTCCGCGTCTTTGGGCTTCTTCGCCGCGGCGGCGATCTCGGCGAACCACACCTGCGTCAGCGGGTCCTTGGCGTTGGCTTCGGCCAGCTTGCGGGCTTCCTTGAACGCTTTTTCGTCTTCCCCGACGGCCCGCAATACGTTCGCCGCGGTGCGATCGAGCAACGGCGTCCAAACCTCTTCCGGAATGAGCTTCATACGCTCGTGGGCTTCGGGGAACTGGCTCAGCTCGGCCAGCAGGCGAATCTGGAGATTCAGCGCGTTGTAGTTCGTCGGTCCGTTCTCCAGCGCCAAGTCGAGGTCCTTGAGCGCCTTGGCGGAGTCCTCTTCGAGGATCATCGCCAGTTGACCGCTGAGCACGTACAACTCGGCCCACGTCGAGCGCTGCTTGATGGCGTTGTCCAGCATGACGCGGGCCTGCTTCAGGTCGTCCTTGGTGATCTGATTCGCGGCGAACGCGACCATCAGCCGCTTGACTTCGGTGAGCACGTAGTCGGGATCGGTTTTGCTCTTAACCAGGTCCAGGATTTTCTCCTGGGCGGCGCGCATGGCGACGTCGTCGGCCTGCTTGCGAGCCAGCTCGAACATGGCAACGCGGTAGTTCAACTGCGCGGGCGCCAGGTTGGCCGCCTTCTCGATGCACAGGGTGGCGTCGGGCAGGAGTCCCAGCTGCTCGAATCGGGCGCCGGCGGCCGCCCACACTTGGGCCTGTTGTTGCGGCTGCCACGACTCCATTCCGTCGGTGGCGGCGTGCAACTGGTTGGCGACCTGTTCGTCCCGGAGCGCGAACAACAAGTCAATGCGGAGCAAACGGAACGGCGCCGTCTCCTCGCGACCATCCGCCTTATTCCTGGCGATGATGTCGTCAAGCAACTTCAGCGCTTCGGCGGGGCCTTGGCCCGACTCGACCATCAACACCCGCGGCGCCGCGAGTTGAATGGCGATGTCGGTGGGATCGAGCTGATTGGCGGCGCGGATGGCATTCTTCGCCGCCAGGATCAGGCGTTTCTTGTCCGCCTCGTCCTCGGCGGCGGTTCCGCGGCTCAACAGCATCTGCGCCTTGAGCAGCTCTTTGCGAGCGTCGATCCACGTTTGGGAACCGCCACGCATCTGCGCCTGCTTTTTCACAAACTCGTCGATCAGGCCTTCGACTTTCGCCCAGTCTTGCTGCGCGGGCGGCAGCTCCATTTCCCGCTTCACAATCTCCTCGAATTGCAGCGCTGTGTCGTCGGTCGTCTGACCCAGCATCCGCTTGGCTTCCTCAAGCCCGGCAACTGCCAGCGGGAGATTGGGGTTCTTGTCGAGCGCCCACTGATAGGCTTGCTGCGCCAGATCCCACTGACCCAACTGAGCGTGGCTCAGGCCCTGGCTGGCCGAAGCCGACGCCTGCAAACCGGGCGCGCTAATCAGCCGTCCCTTGACCTCGGCGAACTTCCGTGCGGCCGCCAGCCAGTTCTGGTTGACGAACTCGATCCGCGCCGCAAAGTAGTCGGCCAACGGGTCGACTTTGGGATTCTCCAGCTCGCGGAGCGCCTTGATCTCCGCCTGCACCGCATCAAGCTTGTTCTGCGCGAAGAGGATTTCGATCTTCTGCATTGCCAAGTCAATGGCCACCGGCATGCCCTGCTGATTCTTAATCGTTTTGAGCGGGAATTGCTTGAGCCCTTTTTCGTCGATCGCGATGGCTTCGTCGTATCGATCGCGGACCAACTCCGTTCGGGCCGCATAGTCGTAGAACTGGGAGCGATCCGGGTAGCGTTCCATCCCCTCGGCGAACAGCGCCGCCGCCGCGTCGAGGTGCTTCGCCGCCTCGTCGCCGTCGGCCGCATCGCCATCACCGCCCGATTCGTCGCCTTCGGAGGCCGTCGTCGCCAGTTGATAGTCGGCCAACTCCTCGATGCCTTTGGACAGCAACACGCCGGCGTCAGTCGGGTCGAGTTCGTACGCGCGAGCCAAGGCGGCCCGCGCTTCGTCCGTTCGACCGAGGGCCTTGAGCACCTGGTATTGAAAGACGAACGCTTCGCGAGACTCGGGATTGGCGACGACCATCTGGTTGATCACCTGCTCGGCGAGATCCGCCTGGTCGTTGGCGAACAGATGTTGCGCGAGCAGGAAGTAGACGATCGGATAATTGGGGGCCTCCGCCTTGGCCGGATCGAACTCTTTGGTGCGGGGGTCGAAGCCGATCAGGCGGTGCCCCAATTTCACGCCCTCGTTGGCGTTCTGAGTCATGAACAGACACTGCACCTTCAGGGCGTTGAGCTCGGCGTCGCCCTTGCCCGCGTCGAAGAGCTCGTTGATCGCCTGCAAGGCGCGATCGGCGAACCCATATCGCATGTGCAAATCGACCAGCTTGCGGCGCAGTCCGTGGTCGCCCGTTTGCCGCACCGTTTCGACGAGCCCGAAATACGACGTACTCCGGAGTTCCATCTCGATGTCGGGGTTGTCGGCAAGCTTGACGGCCGCTTCGCCCAATCGAATGAGGGCGTCTTCTTCCTTGGGACGGAGCAGGACGTACTGACTGAGGCTGTCGTACACTTCCTCCATGTCGCCGGCTTTCTCGGCGGCGTCGGCCTTGGCGATCAACCCGCTGGCGTTGCGATCTACCTGAAACCGCCACAAGCCGTACGCGGCGGGCGCCGCCACGCAGGCGCCGACCACCAGGCTGATCAGCAGACGGTAGTTCACTCGATAACGTTGCATGTCAGGCATCCGCTCAAGGGTTAAGTCAGCATTTCGCGACACGGGGGGCCGCCGAAGAGGGCGGCGCTGCCGGCGGCGCCGACGCGCCGTCCGCCACGTGTTGGCGAGCTCGTGTTCCGCGTCGACTATGGTTCGATCAGGCGTCGCGAGCCGCGATGGTGCGCCGAGCAAACTCCGAAGAGGTGCATCCGGAGGGGGCGCCCCCGTGCGCCCTCTGCCATGGCTGGCGCCGGTCGCCAAGCCGCGAGATAGAGTTCATCCTATCCCCGTGCCCCCCAGTGTCAACGATGCCGTAGCCGGCACAATCGGCACAGGCTGCAGCAGGCTGTCAGCTGTCGGCTATCGGCCATCTGCCAGAGGGAAAAGCTCGAGATGCGCTTCTTGCCGACAGCCGAGAGCCGAGAGCCGACAGCCCTCTTATTCAATTTCCAACCGCAGCAGTGGGCTGCTGAGGATTGGCTTGGTGAAGATGCGGGCCTGCAGCTCGACCGGGCCCTTGCCGAGCCTTTCGGCGGCGACGGTGAGCTTGCCGCTGCGACCCTTGACGCGGCCCAGTTCGCGCCCGTTGTGGAACACCACCGCTTCGGCGTCGACGGTCGACGTGACGGTGAGCGGAATCTGCGCCGCGCTAGTGCGCGGTCCTTCGGTCGTGGTGAGCGACAGCGCGTCGCGACCGTTCTTAACAATCACCTCGCCGATCCACCGCCCCTGGGTTTCCAGCGGTGTGTCGTCGATGGCGACCACGCGGAGCTCGTGCCGGCCGTCAGGCAGCGTGGCCGTGTCGAGCGAGAAGGACTCGCCGCCGTCCTGCTGCTCGCGTTGCTTGCCGTTCACGTAAAGGATCAGCCGACTGACGCCGCGGCCCGCCGGCAGCGTGACCGTAGGCTTAAGTTCCACCGTGCCGGTGAGCACGGCGCCGTCGGCGACGCCGGGAATCGTCACCTTGGGAATCGCCGCCCACGGCTGGCACAGAGGATCGCCCAGCACGAGCAACTGGTACGGCCCTTGGATCGATTGGTAGAAGGCTTCCGCCATCGACGAGCCGCGGGCGTAGTGGACGTGCAGCGCGGGCGAGGGGAATTTTTCGGCGATCGCGTAGGGCTCGACGACCGTGCCCGAAGCGCCGGCGGCGCCAAGCCGAAGGTACTCGCTGATGCGCGTTTGCGGGTTCGGCCCCGCGGGGCGCGCCATCACGCCGCCCTGACTGGTGAGATTGTCGACCAGCGCGCCCGGAGTCAGCACGCAGCCGGACGTACGCAGCGGCACGTGAGGCGATCCCGCAGTCAGTCCGTTCACCGCGCCGCGACCCGTGGGGACGATGCCGGTGACAATCGCCGCCTTGAGGCCCAGGGCCGTGATCTCGGCAACCGCCGTGGGAAAGCCGGCCTGGCGGGCTTGGGTTCGCACGTCGGAGTTCTTCATGTAGTAAAACCCGCCCTCGGGGCGCGCGCCGTCGGCCGCTGCGGCGCGCTCCAAGTAGTGGATGATCTCCTCGGTCGTATTGCCGGTGGGGCTCGTACTGCCCAATTGCGTGGCCAGGAAGTACTGCAGTCCCCCTTCGGCCACGCGCATCCCCAGGGGTCCCCAGCGATACTCGCGCCGGAACGCGCGGGTCACGGTCGGCGCCGGGGGCCCCGGGGCGTAGTAGAAGTTGTTGTCGAGCTTCAAGAAGGCGTCGCCGCCGCCGTTGAGAAACTGATAGAGGTAGGTGGCGCCGGTGAGGGACGCGATGGGCCGAAGCTGCGGATTCTTAGCGGCGGGGAACATCGCCGTGAGATCAACGCGCCACGGAATCTGGCAGCTGTAGACGATCTGGTCGATCTGATCGGCGAGTCCGCGTCGCTCGATCGTTGCGAGCGTCGGCTTGAGCACCTTCTCGCGAAAGTCGAGCCCCGAGATGCTGTCGTTATTGGGCGGCAGGGGCAGGTAGAAGATGTTGCTCGGCGGGATGTGCCGCAGCGCGATGTAGTGATTGGCCACCTCCATCGACTTGGGACCGCGAGGGTTGACGATGAGAAACACGTTCTCGGGTCCGCCGCCGGCGAACAGAGGCGCCGTCCACAACGCCGCGCACGCCGCCAGGGCCGCGCATGTCCACCGGCCGAGGAGAGTCGACAAAGTCATGCGAACATCCCGTGAGTAGGGGTTTGGTGGTTTGTACGACGGCGCCGCGGCCGCGACAAACGAAAAAGTCGGCGCGCCGGGCCGCTCCCGGCAATTTCGCGACGATTCCTCGGCGTTTGACGATTCTTGGGCGCCCCCGGATACTTGGACAGATATGGTCGCCGCCGCCGCGCACGCCGAGCCCGTTTTCGCCGCGCGGCAGATCACCAAGGTGTACCACATGGGCGAGGTTGACGTCCGCGCCCTGCGCGGCGTGGACCTCGAGCTCTTCGCCGGCGAGTTTGTCGTGCTGTTGGGCCCGTCGGGCAGCGGCAAAAGCACGCTGCTCAACATTCTGGGCGGGCTCGACGTTCCCTCGAGCGGCTCGGTGTTCTATCGCGGCCAGCAGCTCACGGCGTTCGACGACAATGCGCTGACCCGCTATCGTCGCGACTTCGTGGGCTTCGTCTTTCAATTCTACAACTTGATTCCCAGCCTGACCGCCCGCGAGAACGTGGCGCTGATCACCGAAATCGCCCGCAATCCAATGCGACCGGCCGAGGCGCTCGAAATGGTGGGCCTGGGGCAGCGGCTCGATCACTTTCCCGCCCAGATGTCCGGCGGCGAGCAGCAGCGGGTGGCAATCGCCCGCGCCGTGGCCAAGCGACCCGACGTGTTGTTGTGCGACGAGCCCACCGGCGCTCTCGACGTGCAAACCGGCGTGCTGGTGCTGGAGGCGATTCAGCGCATCAATACGGACCTGGGCACCACGACCGCGGTCATTACGCACAACGCGGTGATTGCCGAAATGGCGGATCGCGTGATCCACATCTCCGGCGGGGAGATCACCAGCGTCGAACGTAACGAGCGGAAGCGGCCCGCGGCGGAACTCAAATGGTGACGGGCCGTTAGCCCGATTTAGCCGCGGAGCTTGCTCCGCAGCGCCCCGCCGCAAGCGGCGGGGCTAAATGAGAGCCCATGATCATCGCTCCTCTTGACCGCAAGATGCTTCGCGACTTGTGGCAGATGCGGAGCCAGGCCGCCGCGATTGCCGTGGTCATGGGGTGCGGCGTGGCGTTGTTCCTGCTGTCGCGGAGCATGTTCCATTCGCTGGAGCTCACGCAGCAAACCTATTACGAGCGGTACAACTTCGCCCACGTGTTCGCCACGATGAAGCGGGCGCCCGATTCGCTCATCGAACGCATCGCCGAAGTGCCGGGCGTCGCCCAAGCGCAGCGGCGGATTGTCGTGCCGGTCAATCTGTCGATCCCCAATTTCAACGAGCCGGTCGCCGGACGACTGATCTCGGTGCCGGATGAAGGGAAACCGATTCTCAACCAGTTGTTCCTGCGGCGCGGCTCGTGGCTCTCGCCGCGCAGCGAGGAGGAAGTGCTTGCCGGGGAGGCGTTCGTCGACGCCAACAAGCTCCGCGTCGGCGATCACATATCCGCGATCATCAACGGCCGGATGAAAGAGCTGCGGATCGTCGGCGTGGTGCTGTCGCCCGAGTACATCTACGAGATCAAGCCCGGCGACATGGTGCCGGACAACCGCCATTTCGGCGTGCTGTGGATGAACGAGGAGGCGCTGTCGACGGCCTACGACCTGGACGGCGCGTTCAACGACCTGTCGGTCACGCTGATGCGGGGGGCGAACCCGGCCGACGTCATCCAGCGGATCGACGACCTGATCGAGCCGTACGGCGGGCTGGGCGCGTTCGAGCGCAAGGACCAGATGTCGCACCAGTTCGTGCAGAACGAGATCGACCAGAACAAGAACATGGGGCTGTTCGCGCCGTCGATCTTTCTGGGCGTGTCGGCGTTTCTCATCAACGTCGTGATGTCGCGGACGATCAACTCGCAACGGGAACAGATCGCCGCGCTCAAGGCCTTCGGCTACTCCAACCTGGAAGTGGGCTGGCATTACATCAAGGGCGTGCTGCTGATCGTCGCGGCGTCGTTGGCGATCGGCCTCCCCGGCGGGGCGTGGTTCGGCTGGCTCGTGACCGGCATGTACGCCCGGCTGTTCCACTTCCCCGAGTTCCTGTACCGCATCTACCCGTCGGTCATCGTTTCGGCTGTGGGCGTGAGCACCGGCGCCGCCGTGCTGGGGGCGATTGGCTCGGTGGCGCGGGCCGTGAGCCTGCCGCCCGCCGAGGCCATGCGGCCAGCGACGCCCTCGGGCTTCGGGCCGACGATTTTCGAGCGCCTCGGCCTGGGACGCTACGTGCCGCCGATCATGCTCATGGTCGTCCGGCAGCTCGAACGCCATCCCGTGAAGACGGGGTTTGCGATGCTCGCCATTTCGCTGGGAGTTGCAGTACTCGTGATCGGCAACTTCTTCCAGGACTCGATCGACTACATGATGAACGCCCAGTTCCACTGGGTGCAGCGGTACGACATGGCGGTGAGCACCACTGAAGCGGTCAGCGACAGGGCTCTCTACGAGCTGGCGAGCATGCCAGGCGTGCTGCGGGCCGAGCCGAACCGGGCGGTCTCAGCTCGGCTTCGCGCCGGGCCGCGCAGCCGTCGCGTGGGGATCACGGGCATTCGGCCCCAGAACGCGCTGTTCGGGCTGGTGAATATGGACGGCCACGAGACGCCGTTGCCGCCGCACGGGCTCTTGGTCAGCGAGAAGCTGGCCGAGGTGCTGGGCGTGGGCGTCGGCGACACAGTGCAAATGGAGGTGCTCGTGGACAAGCGCCCCACTCGCGACGTCACGATCGCCGCCACGCTGCGCGATTTCGCCGGCCTTCAGGCGTACATGGACCTCGACGAATTACGGCAGATCATGCTCGAAGGCCCGGTGGTCACCGGCGTGCACATGCTGGTCGACCCGCGTTACGAGGAGACGCTCTACCACGACCTGAAAGAGACGCCCCAGGTGGCCGGCGTGCTCGTCAAGAAGCACTCGATCGAAAGCTTCAACAACACGATTGCCCAGAATCTGGGGATCATGAAGCGAATCAACTTGATTTTCGCCTGCATCATTGCGGCCGGCGTCGTGTACAACAGCGCTCGGGTGTCGTTGGCCGAACGCAGCCGGGAGCTGGCCACGCTGCGCGTGATCGGGTTTACGCGCCACGAAATCTCGGCCATTCTATTGGGCGAGTTGGCGGTGGTCACGCTGCTGGCGATCCCCCTGGGGCTCGTGCTCGGCAAGTTCTTCGCCTGGTGGATGTGCACGATGTTCGACCAGGAGCTGTTTCGCTTCCCGTTGGTGGTGAGTGCGCGGACGCTGGCGTGGTCGTCGCTGGTGGTCATCATGGCGGCGACGGTTTCCGGGTTGATCGTTCGCCGCAACCTCGACCACCTCGACCTGGTCTCGGTGCTCAAGCAAAGAGAATAAGTTTGCCTGCGAACTACGCTAATGAGGAAGAGAAGGAAGAACCACGAAAGGCACGGAAAGCACGAAAAAAAGACAAGAGAAAAACAAGCGAACGATCAAGATGGAGAGACGTGGAAAGGAATGAGAAAAGAATGGAATGAATTGTTCCCCTTTCGTGTTTTTCGTGCCTTTCGCGGTCAATGCGTTGGTCCGTATTCGCGCTGATTCGCGTGATTCGCGGGCCGATTCCGAAGGATAGTATTTGTCGATGAGATCCGTGGTTCGACGCGTGATGTTGGTGGCCTTCGCCGCGGCGGTGTTGGGGGCGATCGCGTATGGCCTGCGGCCGGCGCCGGTCGAGGCCGATCTGGCGAAGGTGACGCGGGGGCTCATCCGCGAGACAGTCGACCAGGACGGCAAGACGCGGATTCGCGAGCGGTACACGGTGTCGGCGCCGTTGGCCGGCCGGCTCCTGCGGATCGGGCTCGATCCGGGCGACGAAGTGGAGGCCGGCAAGACCGTCGTGGCGAGCATCGAGCCCCGCGACCCGGAATTGCTCGACGCCCGCGCGGTGCTGCAGGCCGAGGCCAACGTGCGGGCCGCCGAGGCGAAGCTCAAGCGCACCACGCCGATGCTGGAAGAGGCGGTCGCGGCTCAGGAGTATTCCGAGGCTGAGCTGGAGCGATTGCGGGACGCCCGCTCGAAGACAACCGGCGTCGTCACGGAGAGCCAGGTGGATAGCGCCTTGATGGAATATCGCATGCGCAGCGCCTTGGTCCGCTCGGCCCGCCATGCCGAGGAGATCGCCCGCTTCGAGCTGGACCAGGCGCGGGCGGCGCTGTTGCGTTCGCGACCGCAGGAGGGCGCCGGCGACGGCGGCGAGTCCGACCCCGCCGAGGCGGCGCCGGTTGAGCCGTCGGTCGATCCGCCGACCGTCAACGGCTGGCACTTCATCATCCGCTCGCCGATCAATGGACGCGTGCTGCGCGTGTTCCAGGAAAGCAGCGGCGTGGTGACGCCCGGAACGAATCTATTGGAGCTGGGCGACCCCGCTGACTTGGAGGTCGAGATCGACGTGCTCTCGCGCGAAGCGGTGAAGATTCGGCCCGACGCCCCCGTGCTGCTGGAGCACTGGGGCGGCGCCGAAGCGCTGCACGGCAGCGTACGGCTGGTCGAGCCGTCGGCGTTCACGAAGATTTCGACGCTGGGGGTCGAGGAGCAGCGGGTCAACGTGATCGTCGACCTGATCGACCCACCGCAGCAGCGCGAGGCGCTGGGGGACGGCTTTCGGGTGGAAGCGCGCATTGTTGTCGCTCAGGCGGCTGACGTGCTCAAGACGCCGACGAGCTCGCTGTTTCGCGTGGGCGATCGGTGGGCCGTGTTCCGCGTCGAGAACGGCGTAGCCCGGCAGCGAATCGTGAAGCTCGGCCTGCAGAACGGCCTGGAGGCCGAGGTGATCGAGGGTCTCGCCGAAGGCGACGAGGTGGTGACGCACCCCGGCGACAACATCGTCGACGGGGTGAAAGTGAAGCCGCGTTGACAGGCTTCATTGCGGCTCCGAAGATGACTCGGGTGGCTGGGACTTGCCCCAGAAACAACCACTGGGGCCAACCCCAGGCGCTCTCCCTTGCTCGGTGAGCTCATGTCGAATCCGAAGCAACCACTCGTCGGCGTCATCATGGGCAGCGCGAGCGATTGGGAGACGATGCGCGCGGCCAGCGAGGCGCTTGCCGAGTTTGGCGTGCCGCATGAGAAGCACGTGGTGTCGGCCCATCGCACGCCGCAGTGGATGGTCGAGTACGCCAGTGGCGCCGAGGGGCGCGGCCTGGAGGTGATCATCGCCGGCGCGGGCGGAGCAGCTCACCTGCCGGGAATGGTCGCGTCGCTCACGACGCTGCCCGTGTTGGGCGTGCCTGTGCAGAGTAAGACGCTCTCCGGGCTCGACTCGCTGCTATCGATCGTACAAATGCCCGCGGGGGTTCCGGTGGGGACGCTGGCGATCGGCGCGGCCGGCGCCCGCAACGCGGGGCTGCTCGCCGTGCGAATCCTCGCGGCGACGCGCCCCGAGCTGCGCGAGAAGCTCCGTCAGTATCAAAACGAACAAGCCGCCGCCGTTCGCAGTCAGAAGCTCGACTAAATGCCTGACCGCGACACGCATCCGATTCTCCCCGGCGCCACGCTTGGCGTTCTTGGCAGCGGCCAGCTTGGTCGGATGTTCGCAATGGCGGCGGCGCGGCTGGGCTACCGCGTTCATATCTTCGCCCCCGAGGGCGACCCGCCGGCGGCCGACGTGGCCTTGCGGCAGACGGTGGCGTCGTTCGACGATCACGACGCGGTTGCGGCGTTTGCCCGGAGCGTTGACGCGGTGACGTTCGAGTTCGAGAACATCCCGGTGGCGGCCGCTGAGGTCGCCGCTCGGTTCGTTCCCGTGCGACCGTCGGGTGGCGTGCTCCACGTGACGCAGGACCGGCTGCGCGAGAAGAATTTCCTCCGCAACGCGGGCATCCCGGTCACGCCGTTCGCCGAGGCCACGACTGCGGCGCAATTGGAGTCCGCGATCGCCGAGCTCGGCCTGCCCGCAGTGCTCAAGACGGCCGCCTGGGGTTACGACGGCAAGGGGCAAACCCTCGTACGTACGCCGGCGGAGGCGGACGCAGCATGGCGCGCCCTGGCCGGCGCCCCGGCAATCCTCGAAGGGTGGATCGACTTCGACTGCGAGCTGTCGATGCTCGCCGCGCGCTCGCCGCAAGGGGCGGAAGCGTTTTTCGGCCCGCTGGCCAACGATCACGCCAACCACATTCTCGACGTGGCGGCGTATCCCGTCCCCGAGCTGGCCCGCCACGCCGCCGCTGCCGGCGAGATCGCCCGCGCGGTGCTCCGCGAGCTGGGCGTCGTGGGGCTCATCTGCATCGAGTTCTTCCTCACCCGCGATGGGCGGCTGCTGGTCAACGAGATCGCGCCGCGGCCGCACAACTCGGGCCACCTCACGATCGACGCCTGTGTGTGCTCGCAGTTCGAGCAACAGGTGCGGGCCGTCTGTGGGTTGCCGTTGGGATCGTTCGACTTGACGGCGCCGGCGGCCGCGATGGCCAATCTGTTGGGCGACCTGTGGCAAGCCGGCGAGCCGCACTGGACGCGGGTGCTCGCGGATCCGCGGCTGCGGCTCCACCTCTACGGCAAGACGCAGGCCCGCCCGGGGCGGAAAATGGGCCACCTCACCGGCGTCGCCGCATCGGCCACGGAAGCGGCGGAATTGGTCCGTGCGGCCCGCGAATCGTTGGTCGCCCGATGAGCGGGCGGCGTATACACTGACGATAACCGATCCGTTCCCCTCCCCTTGATGGGGAGGAGTGATGCATTGGGTCCACGCGTCCGCTTGTGGACATCGTGGACCCGTCGCTTCCCCCTCCCCAGCCCTCCCCGCAAGGGGGAGGGAGCCGGAGGTAGGCCACTCGTATGAACCGCCGACCGTTTCTCGTGTTGACGCTCCTGCTCGCGGGCGCCGCGTTGGTGCAGGCCGTCGCCGGGTCGTCGCGGCCGGCGTCGTCGTGCAGCCCGGGTGCACCGGGCTACGTGTGCACGCCGTGCGGTCCCATCCCGACGGGCGCTTGCCCTGATCAGCCGTCGACGAGTCTCAACTCGGCCCAGCAACTGGGGTCTTCTTCGTAGGGAAACTCGGGGCCGGTCGAGAAGGTCTGCAGGCCGCGTTCGCGATCCAGTAGGGCGTACGTAAACCCGAGCCGCGGCTGTTGCGCCGGATCGTAGCCGCCGAGCGCACCGGCCGGCGCGAAGGCGGTCAGCGTGTAGCCCGTCGTCGTGATTTTGGCCCGCGCTTCCAACTCGCGCGGGCGCACGGGCCGGGCCTTTTCGCGCGCGCGGTTGATGAGCAACTGATCAGCCACGGGTTGCGCGCCGCCGCTGCCGCCGCCGGAGGGCATGAACACGAACCGATGGCAGAACCGGCTGGCCCGATGGACGTTGAGCGTCGCCCGCGTGTCGATCCACACCTGCAGGCCGTCGCTATCCTCGAGGCGCGAGTCGCGGCACCACGGCGGCTGCGTTTTGCCGTCGACGGTCACTTGCCAGACGAGCCCGGCCGCGCCCCAGGCCATGCGCACTTCGGCAAACGCCGGCCGGCCGTCCAGCTCGCCCAGCGACGGCAGGGCCAAGCTTTCGTCAAGTGCCAGGGGGGCCGCGCTCCACAAGGGCTCTCGCCGCCGCACGTCCGCCGAGAAC
>JBIOVA010000097.1:0-12946 GCA_044867485.1 Lacipirellulaceae bacterium
CGCTCGACGTTCTTCTGCCCGCGCTGCCAGACGCGCCGATAGCCGCGAATCTTCGTGTGCCATGCTCTCGTCCGCGTGAGCATGCTCAGGGGGCCCGAAATGCCCACGCCGGCGGGGCGTCTCCCATCAGCGTATTGTGAGCTAGACTTGAAGCATGCTCTCCAACATTCTCAGCGAACTCAAAGGCGACCCGTACTTTCTCCCGCTGGCCGCCATCTTTGCCGTCATCGTGGTCGCCCGCCTGGCGAGCGAACGCCGGACGTTCTAGCCGACGGCAGCCCGGCAGTTGCATCCCTGCCGCGGCTGTCGCGGCGTCGTTGAGCGCAGTATCCGGGTCCAGCGATCGACGCTCTTCTGCCGGCAGTGCCAGACGCGGCGAGAGCCGCGATTTTTCGTGTACCATGCTCTCGTCCGCGTGAGCATGCTCAGGGGACTCCCGACACGCCCACGTCGGCGGACCGCCGAGGGCATGGCGCCCGCCGCCTGAAGATTCATTCCTTCCGCAGAATCTTCTCCATCGCTTTCCCCTTGGCTAACTCATCAATCAACTTGTCCAGGTAGCGAATCTCGCGCATCGTCGGTTCTTTGATGTCTTCCACGCGAATGCCGCACACCACCCCCTTAATCAACGCCCGTGCAGGATTCGGTTGCGGAGCATCCGCAAAGAACGTCTCAAAGTCGGTTTCTTTTTTCAACTGTGCTGCGAACTCTTTCTGACTGTATCCCGTCAACCAGCAGATAATCTCATCGACTTCCGCTTTGGTGCGTCCCTTCTTCTCCGCCTTGGCGATATACAGGGGATACACCTTGGCGAAGCTCATCGCATAGATCCGATGCTGTTCCATGACGGCCTCGTGGTTCGATCGCCTCATCGTACTCGCGCCGCCAGCCGCGGCGATAGCCGCCCGTTTCGCGTGCCATGCTCTCGTCCGCGTGAGCATGCGAAAGGGGCGCCGGACATGCCGCGTGCGGCGAGGGCCGTTGAAGATTGCCCTCGGGTCGCTGCCACGGTTCTTCGTCAACGAGTTGTAGCCGGCAAACGACGCCATGCGCATTGACCCGTGACTCTGCACCGCCGCCGGGACTCACTCGCCCTGTTGGCGACCGCGGGCCCCGCTCATCCTCGAATCCGCACGCCCGATTCCGACGCGATCCACAATCGCCCGGCAAGCGGCTCCTTCTCCAACAGCGGCACGACCGAAGTCAGCACGCGGAGAAGATGCGCCCGGCTTTGGTTGCTCACGCGCAGCACGATGAATCCGCAGTGGTTGGCGGGCGGATAGGCGCGGATGTCCGCGAAGTCGAGATCCAGCTTGACCAGGGCGCGGCCTTCGCTGCTGCAATGCTGGACAATCACGCCGTCTGGCGAGCCGCGCAGCCCTTCGTCGTGAACCGTCTGCACATCGTGCCCGGCGGCGGCGAAGACGCCCGCTGCGTCGTCGTGCAGATTCTCGTCGATCTTCAGTCGCATCAGGCCGCGCCGGGCGTGAAGGGGATCACGGTCTCGCGGGCCAACTCCGCGGCGTACTGGATGCAGGCTTCCACGTCTTCGCGCTCGAGATGAAAGCCGCTCATCACGTCGGCGACGGATTCGCCGGCCGCGAGATTGTCGAGCACTACCGACGCCATGACGCGCGTACCGCGAATGCAGGCCTTGCCGTGGCAAATCGAGGGGTCGACGGTAATGCGGTCCTGCCAGCTCATGGCGATGCCTTGGATGTGCCAGTCGAAGTCATTCCACGTCATGCGGAGCGCCGCCGCCAATATTTGATCTAGGCAAGCTATCCTGTCCGAACGCTCCTACGACAGCCTCCAGCCTACAAACTCCGGCCTGATTTTCCCCCTCGTCATTCGGATTTCGCCATTTTTTTTCTGGGCCCCTCTTGAAATGGGCTACCGCAGCGCGTAGTATACAAACGTCCCCCAATCCCCGAGCGGCCGGGCGACGCTTCGCGTTGACCCGTAACTCTGCACTGCCGCCGGACGCGCGTTCGCTTCCCGCGCCCGTTTTTTCCGCACCTCGCTGTGCGCTTCCACAGCGCCGCGGTCCGGACATCCTAGGCGCTTCGTCATTTCATCCAGCATCCAGCATCCAGCATCGAGCATCGAGCATCCAATCGTCCCCCCCCAAACAGGGGAATTATGTCGCCAAAAATGCGCTTCGCGACGAAACCACCGCCGTGTCGAGCAGAAATCACCGAACCACAGCGACACGACGGACACGACGGGAATTCGAGGCGGGGGCCGAATCATCGCCGTCGTGCTCGTCGTGCCGTCGTGGTGAAGCGACGATCCCATCCTGTCCATGAATCTCCGCTCGACGCCAGAAGTCAGCGGACGAAAGTCACCCGACGTTTGTCCCTCCGCGAAGCGTGCGGACCCCGTGATTTCCCGCCTCGCGCGGCGGCGGCGCCGGACACAAGACGCGACGTTTGTCCGCTCTGCGGTGAGTTCACGCGCGGAGTGAGTGCCGGACAACCCGCGGCGTGCGGAGTCGAGCTAGTGCCCCGCCGATTCCAGCGCCTTCCCCCGGAACTCGCGGATCGCGTGGATCAGGTCGTTGATCGATGCGAACCGATCCTCGGGGTTCTTCGCCAGCGCCCGCATCGCGATGTTGGCCAAGGGCTGCGGAATCACCCGCTGCGGCGCTCGCTCCCGCGGCGGCTCGGGCATGTCGGTCACGATCAGCTCGAACGTGTCCTGCACGTGCTTTCCCCGCAGCGGCTCGCTCAGCGTGAGGAACTCGTACAACACGGCCCCAGCGCTGTACACGTCGGTGCGATGGTCGATCGCCGCCCCGCCGCCGCGCACTTGCTCCGGCGACATGTACAGCGGCGTGCCGGGACGCTGGTTGACGTCGGTCAGCACCTCGTGCTGCATCCGCTCGTCGGCGTCCACGGCCGACGCGTCGGCCCACACCTTCGCCACGCCCCAGTCCAGCAGCACGACCTCGCCGAACTCGCCGACCAAGATGTTTTCCGGTTTCACGTCGCGATGCACCACGCCGTGGGCGTGCGCGTAGGCCAGGCAGTTGCAAACCTGCACGAGCACGCCCAGCATTCGTTCCAAGTCGAACTGGGCCAACGCCTGCGCGTCACCTTGGATCTGTCGGTCGAGAATCTCGCGCGTCGATCGCCCCTCGACCTTCTTCATCGTGAAGTAGATCCGCCCTTCGAGATCGTGCCCGATGTCGTACACCGGCACGGTCGCCGGATGCTGCAATTGCGCCGTCACGCGCGCCTCGCGCAGAAACCGCGAGTGCATGTACTGGTTGTTCGCCAGATGCGGGTGCAGCGTCTTCATCACGACCGTGCGGCCGAGATTCTTATCGCGGCACGTGCGCAAGATCGCCGACCCGCCGCTGGCAAGCATCTGAAAGTCCGAGTACCGACCAAACCCCGTCGTCTGATAGTGCGTGAAGTCCGCATCGGTATCCTTCACATAGATGTGAGGGTACGAGTCGCGGGGCAGCGCGTCGGACGCTTGCCGGTCGGAATCGTGCTCAGGCATGGCGGCGAAACCGCTCGCTCGGCAAGGGGTTCAATGGCGTGGCGCCGCGGCGTTCGCGGCCAAGGTTGGGCGGGCGCGCCCGATCTTGCTAAACTCCATTTCTTGCTACAGTGTATTCCGCTGGCGCCCGCCGCCATAGTCGCCTCGCGTTGCGAGCGCCTTGTTCAAGCCCACTCTTCGCAAGGGAGAATCCCATGGCCTGCTGCGATCCGGAAAACTTCCGCGGCCCGCGCTCGGCGATCGGTCGGCGCGAATTCCTTCAGCACGCCGGACAATCGGCGCTCGCCCTCGGCGCCGCCGCGTCGCTCGCGCCCTGGGCCGTCGGACAAGAGGCTGCCGCAACGGCCGCCGCGACGTCCGCCGGCGGCGCGCCGGAATCCCTGGTCAAGCTGCTCTACGAATCCCTCACCCCGGGCCAGCGCGAGAAGATTTGCTTTGCCTGGGACCACGCCGACAAGGAGCGCGGCCTGTTGCGCACCCGCGTTGACGCCAACTGGTTGATCACCGATCCGGTCGTCGAGACCGACTTCTATACGGGCGAGCAACAGGAGCTGGTCCGCGCCATCTTCCACGGCATCGTCCATCCGGAATGGCATGAGCGCTACCACAAGGAACAGCAGGACGATTCCGGCGGCTTCGGCAAGCACAATAGCATCGCCCTCTTCGGCACGCCCGGCGAGAAATTCGAGTTCGTCCTCACCGGTCGGCACATGACCTTGCGCTGCGACGGCAACTCGGCGGAACACGTTGCCTTCGGCGGCCCGATCTTCTACGGCCACGCGGCCAGCGGCTTCGACGAGAAGCCTGACCATCCGGGAAACGTCTTCTGGCCGCAGGCGGTCGAAGCCAACAAGCTGTACGAGGCGCTCGACGGCAAGCAGCGCAAGCTGGCCCTCATCCCCGCGGCGCCGTACGAGAACGACGTTGCCTTCCGCGGCAAGGGCGGCAAATTCGAGGGCATCCCTGTGAGCGAGCTCTCCGCCGATCAGAAGGCCCGCGTCCAGGAAGTGCTCCGCAAGCTTATCGAGCCGTACCGGCAAAGCGACCAGGACGAAGTGGTCGCCTGCCTCAAGGCTCAGGGCGGCATCGACGCTTGCTCGCTGGCATTCTTCCAGGATGAAGACATTGGCGAGGACGGCGTGTGGGACAACTGGCGCCTCGAAGGCCCCAGCTTCGTGTGGCACTTCCGCGGCGCCCCCCACGTCCACGTGTGGGTCAACGTCGCGAGCGACCCGTCGGTCGAGCTGAACGTGTCCTAGTTAGCGATACGGAGAAAACAAACCACCAAGGCACGAAGACGCAAAGAAGTCGGAGAAGAATTGTCCGCAGATGGCGCAGATGTTCGCAGATACGTTTCGATTCATCAGACGACGCCTTGGTCTCGTCACTTCCTTCCCATCTGCGGTCATCTGCGCCATCTGCGGAAGTAACTTTTCTTCTTCGTGCCTTTGTGTCTTCGTGGTTATGCCCTCTCCGGCGCCTCGATGACCGCGAGCATTTCCCGCCGGATATGCTCCAGCCGGCCTTCGTCCTCGATCTTCCCGCCGCCGCGGTTAGTCACGTAGAACACGTCGACCACTTGATCGATATACGTGCCAATCTTCGCCCGCCAGATTGTCAGCTCCAACTCATGCAGCTTGCGCGATAACTGGTAAAGCAGTCCGGTACGGTCGAAGGTAAACACCTCGACCACCGTCGCCTCGGACGAAGTTTGGTTGTCGATTCGCACGTCATTGGCCATCGCAGTGAGCTTGATCGACGCCTCGGCGGCGTCCTGCCCCCAGACGCGGCGAAACTTCGGCGGCTCGGGCGAGTCGACCGACGCCGCTAGTTCTTGGGCGACTTCCTCCAATCGTCCGCGCGGAGGCTCACCTTGGGAGTCCGGATCAGTCGCAACATAGCGCAGCAGGAGCAGGTCGTCGGCCAGGACGTGGGCGTCGGCCGCCATAATCTGCAGCCCCCGGCTGGAGAGCGCTCCCGCCATGCTGGAAAACGCGCCCCGCCCTCGGCCACGGTCGACGCCGCCGATGAACTCCACCGTCTTCGCCTCGGCGTTAAACTCGCCCCACGCCACGGCGCCGCGCGAAGGCAATTTGCGGAATCGCCGCAGCGCCTCGGCAATCCGCGGCGCCTCGCGGGCCGTGACAAACCCCGGCGGAAGCGCCTCGATCTGCCGCGCGAACCACGCGTCCTTGCGCTCCGCCGCCGTCAGGCATTCGGCCACCTCGCGCCGCCGGCCGCCGGGCTCGAGCCGCGCCGGCGCCGGCCGCTCCTCCAGCACCGCCAATGCGTGCAAGTAGAGGTCCGTCAGCACGTCGACCTTCCACTTCGTCAATACGTCGGGGCCCACGGAGGCCAGATCGGCGCATGTCACCGCAAACATCATCCGCAGCCGCTGCGGCGTGGCCATATCCCAGGCGAACCGTCGCACCAGATCTTTGTCACCCGTGTCACGGCGAAACGCCAGGTGCGACATTGCCAGGTGCCGATGAACCAAAAACGCCGCGTCAGCCGTCCGCCGCTCGCCCAGCAGCAGCCGGGCTCCCATTTCCTCGGCAATTCGCCGGCCGACGTCGCTGTGGTCTTCCTCGTACCCCTTGCCAAGGTCGTGCAACAACAGCGTCAGGTGCACGAGCGCCCTGTCGGAAATCTCGCGGTACGCCTCTCCCAGCGCATCGCCGCGGTCCGCGAATTCGCCGGCTCGCTCGATCGCCTGCAGCGTGTGCTCGTCGACCGTGAACTTGTGGTACTGATTGAACTGCAGCAGGCACCGCGCGTGCTTCATCGCAGGAATGATTTTTTCGAGATACCCCAACTCGTGCAGCATCCGCATGGCCCGGCCCGCGGCGTTGGCCGGCGCGATCAGGTCCATGAACCGCCGGGCGATCGTCGGCGTCACCTCCTCGCTCACTTCCGGCGCCGCCAGCACGAGCGCCGACGTCGTCGCGTGATCCAGCGGCTTTGACTCGCGGATCGACAACTCCACAAGCCGCAGCACTTCCTCGAGATCGCCCTGCATCTTGGCCAGGCCGGTCCGCGTGGCCGAGATGTTGCGGACCCCGATGCGATAATCCCCCTCGACCGTGCGGCCCAGTACGGGGTCGAGCACGCGCGACATCGCCGACGCCGAATGCAGGCTCGCTTCGCGGCGCCGCACCATTTGCCACACGTGGTTCGAGTGCCGGAAGTAGTCGCGCATGAACTGCTCGACCGGGAGCATCCCCTTACTGCCGCGATAGCCGAACACTTCGGCGACGCGCAACTGTTCGGCTCGTTCCAGCAGGTCCCTGCCGTTATTGGCGTGAAAGTGCATCTCGTTGCGGAGCTTGAGCAAGAACGACTGGGCCCCCAGCAGCCGATGGTGCTCGAATCTCGACATGGTTCCGATCATCGCCAGCCGATCGGGGTCGGACTCGCCATGCTCGGCAAACCCCACCCAGCGCAGCAAATGGACGTCCCGCAAGCCGCCGCGCGAACGCTTAACGTGCGGCTCCAACAGATACAGGCTCTCGCCGAACTGCCGCCGCTCCTCGTCCCGCGAGGCGTAGAAGAACTTGCACACGGCCTTCGACCGCTTTCGCACCATCCGCTCAAAGGCCGTGCGAAACTCCTCGAACAACGGCTGCGAGCCGCCGATCAGCCGGCAGTCGATCAGCGACGAGCAGATCACGGCGTCGCCGCGAGCCAATTGCACCGCCTCGGTTGCATTGCGGAGGCTGTGGCCGAGTTGGAACCCCGCGTCGAACATCGCGTTGGTGAATCGCCGCACCAGCGGCGTCAACTCCTCGACCGTCCGCTCGCCGCGGAGCAGCATGAGGTCGACGTCGGAAAACGGCGCCATTTGTCGACGCCCGTAGCCCCCCAGTGCGATCAGCGCTAGATCATTTCGCGAATCAACGGCCGCCGTGGGGTCATTTTCCGCCGCGGCCGCGTCGAACAGTCGCGACACGATGCCGTCGTGCAGCGACGAGAGCCGCCCGCAGACCTGCAACGGGTCGAGCCCGCGCTGGTGCATCTCGTGCATCCGCGCCCGTCCCGCGGTCATCTCGTCGCGCGCCGCGACCACCGCATCGCGAAGCGGCGGAGTCGGGAAACCGCTCTCAAGCTCGGCGCTCACAGGTGCGCTCATACGCGGGCCACAGCGCCCGGAGTGGCGGGATCGGAAGGCACGGGACAATGCGTCGACGGCGCGCTCGGCTGCTGCAGGCGTCGGCGCCCCACAAAGATAGCTCGCATCGTGCGCGATCCGCCTACAGGGCGTCGCCGCCCGTCTCGCCGGTGCGGATGCGAATCGTCTCGCGCAGATCGGACACGAAGATCTTGCCGTCGCCAATCTGGCCCGTCTGGGCGGTCTTGATGATCGTGTCGATCACCTTTTGCAGCTTGTCGTCGGCCACCGCGATTTCCAGCTTCACCTTGGGCACGAAGTCGACGGCGTATTCGGTGCCGCGGTACGTTTCAGTGTGCCCCTTCTGGCGGCCGAAGCCCCGCACCTCCGTGAGCGTCATGCCGAGGACGCCCTGATCGGTCAGCGCGTTCTTCACATCTTCCAGCTTGAAATGGCGAATGATCGCTTCAATCTTCTTCATGTCATCGTCTTTCCTTCGAGTGACTCGCACGCCTGCTGGAAATTCTACCCGCCGTTGGGCGGTTGCCGCAAACGGCCGACGCCCGACTGCTGGGGACCGTAACATAAGGGCGCTCCGCGCGTGCGTAAAGGCTCCGCGAAGCAATGTTTAGAGCGGCCCCAACCAGCCAACCCCCCGGTCACTGGCCGGGGGCTCATTTCTCCCACGGCGCGTCGCCCACCCCCGCGGCCACATTGGTCGCGCGGGCCAGGACGAACAACAAATCGCTCACCCGGTTCAGGTACTTGAGCGCCTCGGCACGCATGGGCGCGACGTGCGACAAGGCGACCACTTCGCGCTCTGCGCGCCGGCACACGCATCGCGCCGCGTGGATCGACGCCCCGCCCGGCGATCCGCCCGGCAGGATGAACTGCCGGAGCGCTGGAAGCTGCGCCTCGAACCGGTCGATCGTTCGCTCGAGGCGTTCAATCTCGGCGTCGCCCAGCAGCTCGCTGCCGCGCGGCGGCGCGGCAGGACTCGCCAGTTCCGCCCCGAGCGCAAACATCTCGTGCTGGAGTCGAGCCAAGACTTCGTCGATCTCCGAAGGCAACCCCGTCGCCCGGCACACGCCTAACAGCGCGTTGAATTCATCGACTGCCCCATAAGCCTCGATGCGCAGGTCGTTCTTGGCCACTCGCACGCCGCCCAAGAGGCCGGTCGTGCCGTCGTCGCCCGTGCGTGTGTAGATGTTCATCATTGGGAGTTGCTCGCTGGGTTCAGAACCTTCGTCGCCGCCAATGACTCGGATTGTAACGAATGCCCGTCCGCCTCTCGCCGGGCGGCCGCCCCACAGGCAAACTGGGCACGCCGGGGAGGATTTTTTGGTTGCCCCGAATTCCGCCCGGCGGGACAATGTAGGCTTAAAACGCGGTCGATCCGATCTCCCGTGTCCACGACGCTCCAACTCTTCGCATGTGCTCCTCCGGAGGCCAACCCAAAATGGCCCGACTTCTGGTCGTTCTGATCGCCCTGCCGACGCTCGCCGCTGTGGCCCCGGCGGGCGTCTCCATCGCCGCCGCGGCCCCGACGGACAGCTCCGCCGTCGCCGCTCAGCCGGACGACGATGCCGACGACTCGCCGTCGAGCGACGACGATGACGATGACGATGACGACGCAGAAACCAGCGCCAAGGACGACGGCGCCGATGACGAATCGACGGACGACGACAAGCAAGCGTCGCAGGACGAGTCCGACGACGAAAAACCCAGTGACGACGCGGACGACGACGCCAAGCCCGCCGAAAAGAAAGAGCCCGAAACACACGTCGTCGAAACCAAGGACCTGACGATCGAGGTCGAGGTCGACGGCGTTTTCGTCGCCGAGGATATGGAGGAGGTCGCCCTCCGGCCCGAAACTTGGGCGACCTTCCAGGTGAAGCGCGCCGTCGCCCACGGCGAGCGCATCCGCAAGGGCGACGTGCTGGTCGAATTCGACGACGAGGATTTCGAGAAGTCCCTTGCCGAACGCTCGCTGCAGATGCGCGTCGGCGAAGTCGCCCTCATGGAAGCGGAGGAGGAGTTCCCCCGCCTCGAGCGGTCCATCGAAATCGACTATGAGCTGGCCGAACGCGCGTACAACGAGGCCCGCGACGAATATAAGCGGTTTCAGGACACGATGCGCGAGCTGTCCGAGAAACTGGCCGAGTACTACCTCAAATCGGCGAAGCAGGACCTCGACAACGCCCGCGAAGAGCTCGCCCAGCTCCAGAAAATGTACGAGGCCGACGAGCTGACCGAGGAAACTGAAGAAATCGTCCTCAAACGGCAGAAATTCCAGGTCGAAGTCGCTGAGTTCTCGCTGGAGTACTCGCAGATCAACCGCGACTTGACGATCGACATAGCGATCCCGCAACGCGACAAATCCCTCCAAACCGCCGTCGAACAAACACGCATCGCGTTCGAGCGGGCCAAAATGAAAAAAACCCTCGGGCTGAGCAAGGAACGCTACGAACTGGAGGCCCTCCGAGAGGCCCGCGCCCGCAGCGTCGATGCTCACGGCAAGCTGGTCGCCGACCGCGCGCTCATGCGGCTGCGCGCTCCCCGCGACGGCGTCGCCTACTACGGCCGCTGCGTCAATGGCCGCTGGATGGAAGTCGGCAGTCTGGAGACGAAGCTCATTCCCTTTGGCAGCGTGACGCCGAATTCCGTGCTCTTTACCGTCGTTGAGCGACTGCCGATCGTGGTCGAATCGAGCGTCGGCGAGAAAGAGCTGACCGTCGTCAAAAAAGGCCAGGTCGCAACACTTGCCCTCGCGGCCGACGCCGAGGACGAACTCGACGCCAAGGTCGAGTCCATTGCCGACGTGCCCGGCAGCGGCAACAAGTTCAAGGTGCGATTAACGCTCGACGACGAAGATTCCATTCCCGGCTGGCTCATGCCTGGCATGACCTGCAAGGCGAAAATCGTCACCTACGAAACCGAAGACGCCGTCGTCATCCCCGCCGACCTGCTGCAAACCGACGACGACGATCCCGACAAGAAGTACGTGATGGTGCTCGGCGAGGAGGACGAGGACGAGTCGGTGCGTCGCGACGTCAAACTCGGCAAGACCAAGGACAAGAATGTGGAAGTGCTCCGCGGCCTCGCCGAGGGCGATCGCATCGTCAAAGGCGCCAAGGACGGCGACGAGAAGCCAGAAAGCGACGAATAGCCCATGCCATCCCGTCGCCTGACCGTGACGCTTGTCCTGTTCGCCGCCCCGCTTGCATCTTCGCTTACTGCGCCCGCCGCCGACGTCGCCTACCCCCTCTCCGTCGAGGGCCCCAAACCGGCCCCGGTCGATCCGCCTACCGCGGCCGAGCTGCAATCCGCCATCGACCGCGGCGTCGACTTCCTCCTCTCCGCTCAGCGCGCTAGCGGCGCCTGGGGCGGACCCCAACGCACGAAAGACCTCAACATTTACGCCCCCGGCATGGCGTCTCACGCGGCTTTTCGCACGGCCACGACCGCGCTAGCCGTCGCCGCCCTTTGCGAAGCGCGCGACCAGCTCGACGACGCCCGCCGCGAGAAGGTGGAAGCCGCGATCGACCGCGGTCAGGCTTGGCTGCTGGAGCATAGCGACGAACTGCGCCGCGCCGAACCCGACGCCTACGCGCAAAGCATGGGGCTCGCCCTCTACAACGTGTGGGGTCACGCCTATGCCCTTCCGGCAATCGCCGCACTTCACGAGCGCGCCGCCGGCGACGCCAGCCTACAAAAGCGGCTCGCCGACCTCGCGGCGTACCACGTCAATCGCCTCGGGCGCGACACGTTCGTCGCCGGCGGTTGGGGCTACTACGACACCCTGGCCCGCACCCAAGTCCCCAGCGACAGCTCCAACAGCTTCGTCACCGCCACCGTGCTCATCGCCGTGAAGTCGGCCGAGTCCCTCGGCGCCAAGCTCCCCGGCGACAAGGTCAAAAAAGCCGTCGACTCAATCCTCCGCCAGCGCTATCCCGACTTCTCGTACGCCTACGGCGAGTACCTCCGCATGTTTCCACGAATGGACATCAACCGTCCCGGCGGCAGCCTGGGGCGTAGCCAGGCCTGCAATCTCGCTCTGCGACTGTACGGCGACATGGAAGTCACCAACGAGGTCCTCGCCGCCTGGCTCAACCGGCTGTTCGCCCGCAACGGCTGGCTCAGCATCGGCCGCAAACGGCCTGTGCCGCATGAGTCGCACTTCGCCGTGGCTGGCTACTTTTACTACTACGGCCACTACTACGCCGCGATGTGCGTCGGCGAGCTGCCCGCCGCACAGCGGCCGTACTTTCAGGACCATCTCGCCCAGATTCTTCTGGCGCTCCAGGAGAAAGATGGCAGCTGGTGGGATTATCCGCTCTACGACTATCACCAGTCCTGGGGCACGGCGATGGCCGTTTCGGCCCTGGTTCGCTGTCGGCACGACTAACCCCCCGTCAACGATCGAGGGCGATCCACAGCGTCGTTCGCCGCGTGCGCGACAACCCATTTCCCAACTCCGCCGCCTGTGCGGATTGGCGCGGCTGGACGTGCCCAAAAACCAACGTCCGGGGGAAGGTTCACCGCCAACGGCGTGACCTAGATTTCATTAACGATTGATGGTTTGGCGCCCGCGCCGCAGTCACGGAGGACGAGGCGCGCCGCTCGAAGATTCCCCGCCAAGTTGCAGAACCACGCGACGCGCCAGTCCCTCGGCGCCAGACACTCCGGCTCACGCTCCCAGCAAGTGCCGACGACAACTCGCACCAGTCCGTTTGCTTTAGACCCAGCCGAGAGTGCCGCGATGGGCTTCCTGAAGAAATTCTTCCGCAACGTCTATCACGAGACTGCCGCGCCGACCACGGCCAGCAGCTTCGAGTCGATCAGCGAGGACCAGCTCGAGGCCCACCTCGAGGTGGCCAAGTACGGCAGCTTCGTCCTGAGCGACGCCGTGCGGCCCTCTTTCGCGCTGGAAGTCGTCCCGTCGGCCGGTTACCGCCACGACAACTACCGCGACGAGTCGACCCGCCAGAATGTGCCTGTGCTGATGGCCGCTGCGTCGCGCGAACGGTTGTTCGAGACGTTTATGGAGTTGCTCGATCCGTTGGGCGGAGTCGTCGACGTCGTCCTCGAAACGAGCCACGACTACGCGAAGACCGGCCACCAGGACCTCTACCGCGAACACATCGACATGCCCATCCTGCAGAGCATTCTGTGGGACTATGAAGAGCTGCTCGTCAACGACGGCTGCACGGGCATCGCGATTCTCAACCCCAGCCTGCCGCAGGAAGTGCAGCTCGACGAGCACAAGCTGCTCATCGTCTACGGCAAAGATTTGCGGCGCTACGAAAACATCATGGTCGACTGCCG
>JBIOVA010000098.1:0-14169 GCA_044867485.1 Lacipirellulaceae bacterium
TATCCCATGGGATACACTTGAGCGGTATTAGAAATCCGGCAAACGGACGAGTACGCCCGGTGGTTCGCGAAATTGCGAGATCACCAGGCTCGAGCTCGGATTCTCGTGCGTGTGCGTCGCCTCTCGCTCGGGAACCCCGGCGATGCGCAGCCTGTCGGCGAGGGCGTTTCGGAAATGCGAATCGATTATGGTCCCGGTTATCGGGTGTACTTCAAGCCGCACGGCTCAACCGTTGTCGTTCTGCTGGTAGGCGGCGACAAGCGGACGCAACGGCGCGACGTCGAGAAGGCCAAGGCGTTGGCTAGCAATCTCTAGAGGGTAAGGCGATGGCAAAGACCAAGACGCGGGCGTGGGACGCGGCGGAGCATTTGGCGTCGGACAAGGACATTGCCGCGTATCTCGAAGCGGCGCTTGACGAAGGCGACGCCGCGCTTTTCGCGGCGGCGTTGGGGGACGTGGCCCGGGCGAAGGGGATGAGCGAAATCGCGCGGGCAGCGGGGTTGGGACGGGAGAGCCTCTACAAGGCGTTGTCATCGGACGGCAATCCGGAGTTTGCCACGGTGCTGAAGGTGCTCGAGTCGCTGGGGCTCAGGCTGCTTGTGGCGGCGGGTTGATCGTCGGCGAATGGGCGGCGCGCGCTCCGCTTCGTTGGCACTCCCGCCCGACGTTGGATTGTCACCCCCAGGCCAAGTTCGCGCGCATGGCAACTCTTACCGTGAGCCACGATCAACTTGCTGAGTTCCAGGCAGGTTAAGGCGTAGAAAATTGAGGTCAGGTCGCGCCCAGCAAAGCGCGTAGTAGCCGAGCGACAGCCCAACAAGGGCACCAATCACGTGCCCGATGAGATCCGGGATTAATCGGTGCTTCGCGCGCTTGCGATTGAGTTGTTTCGCTATCGACTCGTGTTGGCCGACGATAGGCGAGTTCGCAGTCTCTGTAGCACCTTCGACCGTAGTCGAGGAATTCCCCATTGCGGAATACCCGAATTGGGATTGCAGCGTGTCGGCTGCGGCCCTTGGTGCGCCAAACTCAACGGCAGGTTCGAAACTGGATTTTTTCTTGGCCCCGGCCGATTCTGGTTCGTCGACATCGACGTCAATTGAGTCACTGTCGGTCGCAGCATCGGGTACGCACAAGAACGCTAATGCTTCCTCGAAACTCCGATATCCCCCATCGCGGCAAACGACCTTCTTCCAGCCTTGCACTCGTCTGTCAGCCAGGCCGCGCACGCGCTGCAGCTCGATTTGAGCGTCCTCGCCGTGCCCGGGAATTGCGGCGCTTACCGATAATCTTCCATTTGCCTGAAGCGAGTACCGGACATCGATTGGAGTGCCTTTGGGCAACCCAGGCGGCAAATTTTTGATGGTCGCTGTAGCAAGTCGCGAGCATTGCGTCGGTAGGGTACTCTCGCCCTCCAATAATTTGACTTTGACGTTGGGCTGGCTTTCGGTGCGCGTCACAAACGTTCGCTTGATCTCGCACGGCAGTGGCGTATTGCGGGGAATCAACGCAACGTTTTCTGTACGCAGGGTCTGAAGATTGACGCCCTCGATTCCGAGACCGTGCGCGTTCACGTCTGTTATCCGCAATTTAGGCGCATTGCCGTCGATGCCTCGCAGTCCGAGCAAGTAACGCGCGAACACGGCCGCTCCCCTGGCAACCGCTTCATCAGGGTTGACAGCGGCATCGGCTGGGATTCCCGCTAGGTCATTCAGCACTCGCTGAACTGCTGGCATGCGCGACGAGCCGCCTACCAACAACAAACGGTCGATATCGTTCCAAATAAGTCCCGCGGCCTGCATTGCCTGTTTGGTCGTGAAAACCGTTCGCTCCAAAAGGTCCGACGTCAAGTCTTCAAACTCAGCGCGCGTCATAGGCAATCGGAGCTGTTGGTCACCACGGTTGAACTCCAGGACCGTGACAGGGTGGTTCGTCAATGCGTGCTTTGCCTCTTGCGCTGAGCGGAGCAGTCGAATCTGATCTGGTCGCTCCAACGGGCCCGCCTTCGGCCATAGTGCGCGCAATCGCGATTCCGCAAAGTCAGCAAGCCGCTGATCCCAGTTCCCGCCGCCCAACTCATAGTCACCGTCTGTTGCGAGCGTGCGAACCTCATTGTTCGATAACCGAATCACCGTGACGTCAAAGGTTCCGCCGCCCAAATCGTAAACTAAGATATTCAAGCGTTCGCGTGGCGCGCCCTCGGGAGTCAAGAATCCGAGGCGCTCCCCAAAGGAAAGCGCGGCTGCGGTCGGCTCGTTGACTATGTCGAGCACAGGGAGGCCGCTCATAATTGCGGCGTCGTAAGTCGCCTTTCTGCGAGATTCATCAAAATACGCGGGGACTGTAATCACCGCTTGAAAGTCCTCGCCCACAGCTGCGATAACGTCGCGACGCAACTGTCGCAATATGCAGCTCTGGACGACCTCGGGAGGATAATCGTGTCCGCCGATTTGTTGGCGATACGACGAGAATCCCATATCGCGTTTTGCATTGTCGGCGATCCGCTCGGGCGCAAGCACCGCAGCATTCCATGCATCTCGACCAACGGTTACCTCTTCGTCAGCGAAATACACTACACTTGGCGTTAGAATTTCCCCGTTCTCGCTAAGTATCATTTGTGTACTGCCGCCTCCGTCGACGCAGCTGACTGCGCAGTACGACGTGCCGAGATCGATGCCAACGGGGGTTATGGACGACATGGCCGCGAATTCGTCTGATTCGTTAGTCGACGGCGTGGTAAGGTTGTCAACCGCGAGGCGGCTCTGCTATCCTAACAGCCGGAGCGGAAATAGGCATTGCGTCTAAGTCTCATTTTTGGCGCCGGTTGACTAGGCGCTGCTGCCATCGCGGTGTGACACCTGCCGATGCATTCCGCTGTCTCCGCTGATTTTGATCCCTATCATAAATGGCTCGGAATACCTCCGGCCGAGCAACCGCCGCACCATTATCGGCTCCTCGGAGTCGTTCTGTTTGAGAGCGATCCGGAGGTCATTGCCGCGGCGGCCGATCGACAGATGGCTCACGTCAAGTCGTTCGCGGCGGGGCGTTATGCGGTCGAGTCACAATCGTTGCTCAACGAGCTTGCTCGCGTCCGCGTTACGTTGCTGAATGCGCAGCAGAGGATTGTGTACGATCGCGGACTTCAACGGCAACTCGCCAGCCGCGGCGAAGCGACGACGGATCAGTTTCAGGAGCATCCCGATCAATCAATCGCGCAACCAGTTGAGCCCACTTCACACGAATCGGCTGACTTGCAACGATTAGCGCGCTTAAGAAGTCAAACCCCGAGAACAGCGTACATTGCTCGGCAACGTCGCAATGGGAGCCCGGCGTTGATGACGGCAATCGTGGTCGGACTCATCGCAATCGCTGCCTCCCTGTACTACGCCGCGGCGACGCGGCCGACCGATGCTTCGCGCGCATCGAAGGCGCCCTCGGTAACAGTCCCTTCGGTCGATAAACGCCCCGAGCCAGTTAGCGGGTTAACGAGCGACAACGCCCGTCCACGTTCCGCCCACCCGGATGGGAACCGAGACGAGCCATTGCAATCGGCGCGATCGCAGCCAATGACTAACGCCGAGCCGCCGCACAACGCGCCTGCGCAACGCGATACGGCGCAACCCCGACTCGCGGCTCCGCCCGCCAAACCGGCAGTCAGGCACGCGATTGATCTTGATCTGAAGAAACCTCGACAAAGACACATCATCAAAGATGCGACGCACACGCAGTTTCGCGTGGCGTCGCTTCGCGATTGTACGGCGCCGTACACAATCAAGCCAAAGGACGGAACGCTCGACGCGGCGAATCGCGTGACCATTGTCGTCCACGGAGTTCGTGACGCCAATATCCGCATGGAATTGATCAAGAGTCCCCAAGGCACGACGTCGATTCTCTTTGAGTTTGTCATTACAAACGATGTGGGAGAAGAAGTCGCATTTACGTTGCCCTATTTGGAGCGTGTTCGCCGTCAAATCACGCGAGAGGGCCAGCAAGCGTCGTCACTACTTGGCACTATGACGGCGGAAAAGACTCGCCTGCAGGCATGGATTGATGCGCCCGTTGCCAAGCCCCTTGCGGAGCGCGGACAGGCTCGGGCACGCGTGGCGGAGCTTGGCATTGCGATTCCCGAGCAAAGCAGTTTTGTTGACGCGCTGAGTGAGAATCTTGTGGTGGCCGACCGCCTGTTTGATTTGGCAACTCATCTTCACGACGACTGTGCAATTGAGATAGAAGTAGTTGAATAAAAGGTTCCGTATTGGAGGAAGAAAAAGGGGACATGCTACTTAGAATAGCCGTGCAGCCGGACCCCTTTTCGTCCTCACTTTCATTCGACTCGTACGGGAGGCGCTGATCAACGGAAGTTCCGTCTCCATGATGGCCGCGGGCGCCATGCTCTCGTCCGCGTAAGCATGTTCTGAAATCGTTCGCCATCGCACATGCCCACGTCGGCGGACCTCCGAGGGCATGCCACCCGCCGGAAGGGGGGACAATGTCGCGGGCATGCTCTGATCCGTGTGATCCGTGGAATCCGTGGTTCCTCCGGCTGAATTCCACCACGGATGACACGGATTGCACGGATCGGATGGGAGGGGAGTGAAGCGATTCGTTGTTCTCTCACTCCGCGTGGTCCGCGGTTCTCTCAATTTCCAAAGACGAGGCAGGGGTGATCCTTTCAACCGCGGATTGCGCAGATCTCGCGAATGGGAAGCGGATGGCGACCTGATGTAACAGTGCGGCTGCCGCGGTCGTACAAGATTCCGAGCTGCGCATCGAATGCGAAGTGGGGCGGCCAAGGAGTTTTTGCGCCCCTAGCGTTCCGCAGCGATGTGCTATCGCTTCCCCAGGGGGTCCCCCATCCCACGAGGTGTTCTCATGCCAAGACGTATTTCCCTGCTTGCCGCCATGCTGGTTGTTCTTGGAGGCTTGCCGTGCTGGTCGCGGGCCGACGAGGTCCGCATTGGCCTGCCGGATGACGTGAAGTTCGTTGTCAGCGTGGACCTGGCTGCTATTCAAAATTCGGCGGTGGGCGGGCGATTGCTCACGGCAGTGAAGGATGAGGCTCTCGGGAAACTGGAGGAGAAGGGTGAGGGCAAGGGGCTCAGCCTGGACAAGATCGTCGAGATCCTGGGCTTCGACCCGTTTGAGGAAATCCAATCCGTCGTCGTGGCGGCTGCCGACTACGACTCGCCGGAGGAGTCCCTCGTCGGATGCATCCAGATGCGCAAGACGACGGGCAACCTGGAAGGCCTGCTGCTGACGCTGCCTGGTTACAGCGCTGAGGATGTTGACGGGCGGCAGATTCACTCTGCGGCGCCGGACGACGACGTGCACGTGTACGGCGCCATTCACGCCGACGCGGACGAAGGCCGCACGGTGGTGCTGGCCGCCCAGCGGGAGGCGGTCGTTCAACTGCTCGATTCACTGGCCGGCAAGGGCGCGAGCGAAGGGGCCAAAACGGTGACGCTCAGCGGCGAAGGGGGTCCGTTGGTCCTGCTCGAAGTTTTCGAGTTGCCGAGCGAATTGATGGAAGAAGAGGGACCGCCCGCCAACGTCGCCAAGATTGTCCGCAGCATTTCGGTGCGGATCAGCGAGTCGGAAGGTAAGGTGGTCGTTTCGACTTCAGTGGCGACCAACGACGCGAAGCAGGCGGAGCAGCTGGAGCAAATGGTGAAGGGCCTGCGCGCGATGGTCGATCTGGCGGCCTCCGGCGAAGAGAAAGACGAGGACCTGGAAAAGATTCAGCAGTTGTTGACCGAATTGGACGTCGCGCGGAGCGATTCGACGCTCGATTTGAGCCTGAGCGTGCCAGCCGACGAGGCGCTGAAGCTCATCGAAGACAACCTGCTCGATAAATAGATGCTCGCCTTCGAGAACAGCCCGCCGACCGACCTGCGCGCGATCGAAGCCAACGAGTTGGTGCGTCGCGCGCATGGCGGTTGCGCGGACTCGTTTACGGAGCTGTCGCGTCGTTACCGGCCGCGGCTGTTGCACCTCGTCGTCCCGCGCCTGGGCGGCCGTCTCGCCGACGCCGAGGACGTCGCGCAGGAAGCGCTCGCCAGGGCGTTTCAGCGTCTCGACCAGTTTGATCCTCGCTACCGGTTCTCGACGTGGCTGTACACGATCGCGATTCGCTTGGCGCATGACCACGCAAGAAGCCGGCGGCGGCGCCCGCGGCTGGTGGCCTGGGATGAAGCGAGCTGCCCAGCGGTGGAGTCGAACGACGTGCTGGCGGCCCAACGGCACGACGACGTCGATAACGTGTGGCAGCTTGCGAAACGAGTGCTCTCCGACGCTCAATTCACGGCGATGTGGCTGCGCTACGGCGAGGACCTTTCGGCGATCGAAGTCGCGCAGGTCATGCGGCGAAGTCGAATTGGCGTTCGCGTGCTGCTGCACCGGGCTCGAGCGCGGCTCGTCGCCGAGCTTGGCCAACAGGAGTCGACAAGCTTGGCCAAGAGTTTGCCTAGGCGGGGGGCCGACTAAGATGTTGCGTACTATCGGCAAGTGGTTGATCGGTCGCGCGATCGAACGGGAGGCCCCGCTGCCCCGTTGGCTGCGCTGGTGGGTTGACCGCGACGAGGAACTGTCGCGATTCGAGTCGGCGTCGCAGCGGCTGGGCGCGCTCTTGCGACGCGACGCTGCGGGCTGGATGGCGCGGCAGACGCTGGAGGTTCGCAAGGAACTGACGGGTTCTGCGCTCGTGCGTTGGTCTGATCCTCCACGGGGCTGGACGCGGCGGCGGACCGCCTGGTCGCTGACGGCTTGCGCGCTGGCGGCGAGCGCCTTGTTTGCCTTGGCCAATTGGCCGACGACAGGACATGACGCGGCGCCGCCCGACTCATCGGGCGGCGGTCGGCTGGCGAATGGTCAGCTGGCGAGCGACCGCGACGTTGAATCCATTCCCCGGATCGAGCGCCAACGGCTGATCGCCGCCTGGCGGGCAGGTCGTGCGAATGTGAACGAGTGGAAGGAGCGCGTCAAAGGCGTCTCCGGCAAGATTGAGGTCCTTGGATTGCGTGAAGCGGCCGCGATCTTCGCGCCCGCCGAGGCCGCCGGCGCGACGACCGAGCGCGTGCTGGCGGCGCTCGATGCGGCCATGGCGTCGCAACGGCAGGAGCTAACCTCTGGGATGAGGTCGGCGTATGTGTTCTTTGCCCACCGCTTGCCCGCGAGCGTCGCCCACCTGGTCGGTTGGCAAGAGGGGTAGGCCCTGCCGGAGATTCTTTTTCCCCCGCGGAACCTTTCCATGGCTGCCACCATTCAGGACGTCGCCAACAAGCTGAGGTATCGATCAGCACCGTCTCCCGCGTGCTGAACCGTCCTTATCTCGTGAACTCCCAAACACGGAAACTCGTGGAAGCGACGATTAAGCTGCTCGCTTTTCTTCCCAACGTCCACGCCCAGAGCCTCATGAGCGGCAGGAGCGATCTGCCGCGCTTGAGCGCCCGAGGGCGAAAACGCGCGTAGCGCCGCTCTGATCCGTGTGATCCGTGAAATCCGTGGCGGGCCAGTCAACATGTCCACGCGGACGAGGACATGGCACACGAAGCAGGCTGGCGCCAAGCGGCTCGGCGGCGGATGATGGGGCGCCCTGCGGTGGTTCTGCGCGCTCTTGTGCCGCGCGCCGCTTCAGGTCCTCTCGTATTCACCGGATGCCATGGGTCGTATTGCCAAACAACTGCTGCGTTACTTCGTCGTCGGCGTGGTGGCGGTCCTGCCACTGGTGATTACGGTGGGCGTCGTCCTCTGGGTGGGGGATTACCTGGCTCGATTGTTCGGGCCGAACGCGGTGTTGGGACGAATGCTGGCCGCGCTGGGACTGCGCTTTGCCGCGAACTCGACCGGGGCGTACATCGTCGGTTGGTTGATCGTGCTGGCCGTAATTTTTGGGCTGGGCGTGCTCTTGGAGTCGGGAGCGCGGCGGATGATCCAAGGTCGCATCGACGCGCTGGCGCAGCGCGTGCCCGTGCTGGGCGGCGTGTACGGCACGGTGCGGCAGCTCGTGGGGATGATGGACGCCAACGGCCAGTCGTCGGAGTTTCAGGCGATGAGCGTCGTGTTCTGCGTGTTCGGGCAGGAGACGGGGGCGGCGTTCCTGGCGCTGCTGCCGACGCCCGAGGTGTTTCGCATCGGCGAGACGGACTACCACGCGGTGCTGATCCCCAGCGCGCCGGTGCCGGTGGGCGGCAGCTTGATTTTCGTGCCGACGGCGTCGGTGCGGCCCGCGAACGTGTCGGTCGACGCGCTGATGAGCATTTATGTGTCGATGGGCGTCACAGGGCCGCAGTTTTTGACGGGGTCGAAGGCCAGCGGGGCGGGGCGCATGGAGTGAGGACGATGGTTCCATCTCTTAATCGTGTGATCGGCCGTGGGTTGTGGGCGATGGTGGTTGCCGCCGTGTTGGTCGAGGCGGCGCATGCGCAAGATGGCGATGCACGAGCGGCGACTGATCGGTGGGCGATTGCGCTGCACGGCGGCGCCGGGAGCCGGCCGAGGGACATGCCGCAGCAGGAGCGCGAGGCGCTGGAAGCGTCGCTGCGTGAGGCGCTGGCCGCGGGGCGGAAGGTTCTTTCAGCGGGCGGCTCGGCGCTCGATGCGGTCGAGGCGGTGGTCGTCCTGATGGAGGACGATCCGCTGTTCAATGCCGGGAAAGGAGCCGTGTTTACGCGGGCCGGGACGCATGAGCTGGATGCGTCGATCATGGAGGGCGGCGCGCTGCGGGGCGGGGCGGTGGGCGGCGTGACGAGCGTCAAGAACCCCGTGAAGGCGGCGCGGCTGGTGATGGAGCACTCGCCGCACGTGCTGATGACCAGCGCGGGCGCCGACGCGTTTGCCGCGGCGAACGGCTGCGCGGTCGTGACGCAGGATTACTTTTACACGGATGCGGCGTGGCGCGAGTTGCAGGGGGCGCTTGCCGAGCGGGGGCTCGAGCCGTTAGCGAAGCCGGCGTATTCGATCGAGGCGCCGCCAGCGGCGACCGAGGGCGGCGGTGAACCGGGGACGTCGGGCGGGACGGTGGGGTGCGTGGCGCTCGACGTGCACGGGCATCTCGCGGCGGCGACGAGCACCGGCGGGCTGTCGGGCAAGGCGCCGGGGCGGCTGGGCGACACGCCCGTCCTCGGCGCTGGGACGTATGCCAATGATGCGAACTGCGCGGTGAGCTGCACCGGGAAAGGCGAGGAGTTCATTCGGCACTCGATCGCCGCGCGGGTCGCGTGGCTCATGGGCGACCGTATCATGGGCGAACGCCGGCTGGGCGTCGACGAGGCCGTGCGGCGTTGCCTCGAGGCCGTGCTGCCGCCGGGCAGCGGCGGGATCATCGCCTTGGATCGCACGGGACAGGTTTCGCTGCGGGCGACGACGGGCGCGATGCCGCGGGGAGTCGCCGACTCGAGCGGGCGGTTCGACGTGGCGATCTGGTTCGAGCCGTGAGCGTCGGTCGTGTGCGCGCTCCGCTGCGGCGGACCTTCGCGTCGCGGCTCACCGACGTCGGAGAAGCGCCACGTCAAGACTTATGCCGCGCGGCGGCGGAATGCGAACAGGATGATTGGCGGGGCCATGAGGATCGCCGTCGATGGCTCGGGGATCATGGCCTGGAGCTTCGTGAAGGCCTCCATGCCGAGGAGATCGTGCGTCTTGGCGGTGGGGTGGACCTGGTCCCAGAAGAGGAACTTGTCGGCGTCGACCTGCTCGTCGGGAAAGTTCGCCGTGACGACGAAGGGTTGGCCCGTGAAGCTGTTCGCGGTGACGACGCCGCGATTGGTTTCGTCGAGGCCGAACTTGCCGGGGTTGAGGAGAATGTCCTCAAACGTCTTGTGCACGTCGAGCACGCAGATCGAGATTCCAGCGTGCTCTTGCATGAGTCCGGCGACGATGTCTTTCTGGTCGTCGCGGAACAGCTCGGAAGCTTCCTTCAGCCCGATGAGCTTGCCCTGGTCGGAGAGGTTCATCGCTTCGGGTGTGAACTGCAGCGGCGGGAGGTTGGGCCAAATGAAGTTCTTGGCGCCGGCGGTTGCGAGAGCCTGGATGCCAGCCTTGAGGTTGTCGAGCGCGGCGGTGGCGGCGGCTTTGATCGTGTCCGGCGTCGCGTTGGCGGCGTTGGCGGCGTCGCGGACATCGTTGCCGCCGCCCCAAACGGCGAAGAGCTGCTTGTCGTTGAACGCGGGGTTCGCGGCGAGGAATGCGTTGATCTGGCCGCGGACGTTCTGGAAGTTGAAGGGGAAAGTGAAGGTTCCCGCGGCGGTGACGGCTCCGCCGTAGGCCCAGTTGGCGCCGCCGGCGAGCGAGTTGGTCGCGCGCGGGATCTTCAGCTTGTCGGCGAGCCGTTCGTGCCACACGCCGCCGAAGGCCGTTTCCTTAGTGCGCGGGGCATTCGTGTTCGAGCCGTCATTGGTCGTGCCGTTGGACCAGCGGCCGGTGTCGTACCAGGGGAGCGTGGGCCGGGCGTCGCCGAGGCCGACGGTGGTCATTCGGGCGAGCACGTTGCCCGTGTCGGAGAGGCTGTCGCCGAAGACGATGAGGCTGGTGATGGGGCCCGCCGCGGCGTGCGAGGCGAGGAGGGCAACGAGGAGCGCGAGGGCACAGGGCGCGCGGCGGAGCGACGTGGTCATGAGCGACCTCCGTGTGGCACGGTTTCAGGACGAGCGGGAGCCGACGCCGGCCGAACGCTGATGATGGCTCACCGGTCGGCGCTTTGCAAGACTTCCAGGACTTCGTCCAACTTCTCCTCCAGCTCGTCGAGGCGGCGCTCGACGTCGCGCGGGGGCGCTTGGGCGTCCGCTTCGACGTCCGGGGCGGCCGTCGTCTCGAACCGGAACGCGCCGATGCGAGTCGTCCAGCTCGACGCGGCGTTGTACTCGCCGGTCATCCAAAACGTGCGATCGTCTTCGGGATCGACGCTGAGGCCCGCGTAGTCGCCGTAGCGGAAGCTGTTATTGGGCGCCGTTCCGTCGATCAGCGCCTGCTCGCCGTGGGGCATCGTGCCCATGGCGTCGGACGCCAAGCGGCCGGTGTAGCGCAAACTGGGGAACATCGTCGTGCTCGACACGTTGTACATCAGGGCGACGTCGCCGGCGCCGTTCATCGCAACACTCGACATCCAGCGGTGATGGCTATCGGGGGCGAACGTTCCCTCCTGATGGACGTGCCAACTTCCGCCGGGGACTTTCCGCAGCTCGAACCAGCGCACGCCGCCGTGGTCGCTGCCGCTGACGTCAGTCACGAAGGAGCCGACGATCGACTCGTGCGCGCCGAAATTTCGATACTGGAGTCGAAACATAATCACTTCGCGAAGCGGGTCGAGCCGCACGGTCGATCCCATCTGCGGGAAGCAATTGAACGCGGTGAGGCCGTTCAAGTCGGAGTCAAACTCCGACACGGGCACGCCGACGGGTCCGGAAAAGGTGGATTTGGTCGGGTCCGCCCAATCGACGTGGAACTCATACAGGTCGAGAAAATCCTGCGAGGCGTCGTTGGAACCGAAGTTGTGGACCTCGTCGTCGCGGTGGCGAAGGACATAGTTGGGCGCCCCGGTCGGCGGGGCGGGGCCGTCCACGTCGCTGGGCGTCAAGGCTTGAAACCCGAAGCCGAAAAGTTGCGTCGCCAGGAATCGCTGCATCTTCGCGGACTGGCCGTTGAGCATTTTCTCGCGCTGCAGGGCGTACACGGCAGGGCCGTCGCTTTCGTTCGACGTGACGTAGTAGGCGTCGGGCCAGACGCCGTACTTGGGATAATCGGGGAAGTTGGGCGTATCGAATCGGTAGTGATGCCAACCGCCGGAGACGGGATCGGAGGTCTTGGAGATGTAGACATGGAGGCCGTTCACGGGAGACGAGGCGAATTCGCTGAGCAACCACCGCCCAGCCAATTGATCGTAGAGCACGATGGGGTCGCCTCGGCCCGACACGCCGGGACCGCCGAGGTCGCTCAGACGGAACGGACCCGCGGCGACGGACCCGTCGGATTTTTTGTAGACGGTGTACCGCGTGCCGTCGCCGGCGTTGATCGCTTGAATGTAGTGGTCCTTGCCAACGTCGCCGGTCGTGTCCGGCGGATTGACTCCGGTAAAGCCCTGTCCCGCGAAGCTGAGCAGGGGCGGATCCAGGGCGCGAATATCCGCAACGGCCTCGGCGCGGGCCTGAAAGCCCAAGAGCACGTCGGCCCTGGGAGCGGGTTGCGGCACTCGTTGAACGCGGCCTTCTCGGTCGTAGTGTCTCCGCGGGTTGGTCTCGCTGATGGGGTCGCCTTCAGCCCACGGTTCGAGCTTGGGCAACTCCGCGAGGTCGGTTTCGATTTCTTGCACTTCGTCGGCGCTGATGACCGCCGGTCCCGTCATGACGGTGGGCAGCGGACGTTCCTCCTGACCGCGCGCCTGGCCGATCAACAGCGCCAAAAACGCCGTGACTCCGACGACGGGTTGGCCGAACGCCAAGGAGCTTTCCGCCAGGATCGAGGATCGAGACGCGAGACGCGCTATGAGACGGGCTGACATGTTCGAGTCTCCTCGGGGGTTTGGACGGCGGAACGAGGCGTGAGTTGGTGAACGGCGCGCGGCGCGCGTTACGGCGGCGTCGGCGACGGCTGGGCAACGCCGTGGCTGGACAGGTTAATGAGGCATGCTTCCACCACAGCGGCCGACGCTTCGGCCATGACGGACTCGGCTTCGGGAAACGGGGGTTGGAACTCGGTTCCCGTCTCAATGGTGAACGCCCGGACGCGACGATGATTGGAGTCGACCAAGTGCCTCGTGAAGACGTAGTCGTCGGACGTGCCCGACGTGGGGTACAACCCGACGCTCTGCTCAGCCGTGTAGATGCGGCCGCGGACGGCGGCGATCGCGTCGCGAATGCGGTCGCCGTTGACGGCGTACCATGCCGCTTCTTCCGAGTGAATGAATTCCTGGTAGTGGCTGTCGCCCAGGACGCCGCGCAAGCCGTTGAATGCCGGGTTGCGGAAGTTCATCGACGGGGACGTCGTTTGGTTGTTGTCGTCGCCCCAGGGATAGAGCACGAGTTCGGAGTAGGAATGGACGTCGAGCATCATGCTGACGTTGGGAAAGGCATCGAGTAAAAATCGCACATTGCGAATCTCGGGCTCGGAGAACGCCCCTGACCCTTTGTAGGTGTCGGTGGTCGAATTGGCGGACGTGCCGATCCCGCTCGACCAGAGGAAATCGTAGTTGCGATTGAGGTCGACGCCCTTGCCCGGCAGGCCGGGGTTGGGATTTCGGTTTTTGCGCCACATGGGTTGGCCGTTGGGCGCTTGCACGTGGGCCCGGCCGTCCGGATTGACCAGCGGGAACAAGATCACGTCGCTCTGTTCGACGATCGATTGAACGGCGGCGGCGTCATAGGTCTTGCCGCCGAAGGTCAAGCCAGCCCCTGCGGCATAGGCTTGGCACAGTTTGAGACCGGCGGCCAGCACCGCGTCGGGGTTCACGAGTTCGCGGGCGTGGACGCCGGCGATGACTAGGATCGCGGGGCGCGCCGGGTCGGAGCCGTTGGAAATCTTGACGGCTCGGCTCACCCGTCCCTCGATCGACGACTCCGGGAGGACCGTGAGCTGGCAGAGACTCGGAGAGCTGCTCGCCATAAAGGCGATGGCGGAATCGATTCCCGCGACAGACAGATATCCGGTGAGCGGCATGGATTAGCTCCCCAACACAGCGCCGATCCAATCCTGAAACTCCATCAGCTCACGCCCGCGGGACCGACTCCGGGCCGATTCGCTAACCAGCACGCGGTAGCCGTCGTCCACGAGTCGTCCGACTTGCTCGAGCGTGAGCAGCCCGTCCATGGAGAGCTCCAACTCGGTCTGAGCGTGATCGGTCGCTGCGTATTGCACGGCTTGCGTCTTGTCCTTGACGGCGGCGAGCCGCACGACCCTGCGCTCGGTGGCGACGGCGGTCTGATGCAGGAGGTCCAGTTCGTAGGAGCCCAGGCGGAGAAGCGCCTGACGGTTCGGCGCCGTGATGGTGACAAAGTACTTGTCGTCCATCGAAGTAGCCTCCGCAGGGGTCGGGCGTTGCGGCGCGCGGCGGACACAAGCGCTGCGTTGCGCATCGCGCTGGCGGCTGAGAGCGAAGAGCGAGCGCGATCATATCAATCGATTTGGGTGTACATGTCAAGTAGCGAGCCCGCATAACGTCACGGTTTCACAACATTTTCATCA
>JBIOVA010000099.1:0-4109 GCA_044867485.1 Lacipirellulaceae bacterium
CCTCCCTAGAATTCATAGTTGGCGTCGCAACCAGACGCTTCTGCGGATCGAACCCCTGCTGCCGGTAAGCAGTCGCGCGCCAGGAACGCCCGATCGGCGACGAGGAAGTGCAACTTGTCACACCGACGGATGCAATCGACGTCGTCAGAGCTGGCCGCAACTCCCCCTCCCTGGCAGGGAGGGGCTAGGGGAGGGTCGGCCGACGCCAACTTCGCTTCACGGCGGACGCGACCCGCGGCAGTCGGGAATCCCTCCCCCGTCCCCTCCCTGCGAGGGAGGGGAGTTCAAAGCGTTGGCTTCCTCGTCCTCGCGTCGTGCGTCCTGGGCGCCCCCGCCCTCGCCCGCGCCCAGGTGGTGAGCTTCGCCGACCAACGGCCGTTTGTCGTTGGCGTCGTGCCCGTCGTGGGCAACGGCGCGGTGGGCGGCGTGGCGATTGACGCCCAGGGGGCCATCGAGCAGGCCGAGCAGCGCGACGTCGTCGCGCTGCGGAATGTCCGGCGCGCCGCACTGGAAGGCCTCGCGGGCGATGTTACCAAGCCGAGCGAGCTACGCAAGATTTCGCTCCGTCGGCTTGACAAGCTTCTGGCGCGGCACGCCGCCCAGAACAAGCCGCTCACCCCGGACGTGCTCTCTCTCGCAGGTTTGCAGCGCGTCGAGTACGTGCTGGCGTATCCTGAGCTGGGCGACGTCGTGTTGGCCGGGCCGGCGGACGAGTGGACGGTCGATGACGCCGGCAATGTCGTGGGGGCCAACTCGGGCGCAGCGGTGATGCAGCTGATCGACCTGATTGCCGCCTTGCGCACGTCCGACAAGCTCCTCGCCGGGGAGCTGATCAGTTGCTCGATCGATCCGACCCCCGCAGGGCTCCAGCGGTTTGCACGACTTATGCACGGCGGTCGCGCGTCGCCCTCGGCCCAATGGCTCAGGCGCATGGAGCAAGCGGTGGGTCCGCAGACGATTACGCTGACCGGCGTCTCGCCGGAGAGCCATTTCGCCCAGGTGCTCGTCGCGGCCGACTGGCAAATGAAGCGGCTGGCGATGGGCCTGGCCGCGTCGCCTGTTGAGGGTTTGACCAGTTACCTGGAAATGTTGAACGATCGCCCTGGCGTCACGCCGCGAAATGCCCTGCCCCGCTGGTGGATCGCCTACGGCCAGCAGCCGGTGGAGCGGGACCCCGAGGGGCTCGGCTGGCGACTCTCGCGGCCGGGCCTAGAGGTCCGCACGGCGGCCGGACGCATGGAGGCCGACGGTCGGATTGCGACTCAGCGGGAGAGCGATCCGCTGGCCCAACAATGGGCCGACGACATGACAGCGCAATACGATCAACTGGCCATCGTGGCGCCCGTATTCGGCGAGCTGCGCACCTGCATGGATCTGGCGCTGGTGACGGCCGTGCTCGTTTCGGGCGATCTGCTCGCGCACGTTGGTCTCGAGTTGCCGATGCTGCTGGACGACGCGCGCCTGCAGCTCGCGGCGCATCCCGTCCCGAAAACGGTCGCCTCGCATGCGAGCGCGCTGCGGAGACGCCGCGCGTGGGTGGTGAGCGTTTCCGGCGGCGTGGAGCTGGACGTTGGGCGCGTGGTCAACGACGCCAGCGTGCAAGCGGACGTGCGGGAAGCACGCAGGCACGCCGCGCCGAATCACGCCGACTCCTGGTGGTGGGACTGAACGCAGGGAACACGGTCGGTCCGCCATCCGCCGCGAACGCATGATCGAAGCGACTTTCAATGCGTCGCCGGTAGACCGGCGACCGACCCTACGTGTTCCTTAGCCTTGGTCAGGATGGTTCCAGGGCGCCCGATAGTCGCGCTTGAGCAGGCCCGCGGCGGCGGGGTTGCCTTCAATCTGCGCCGTCGCCGCGTCCCAGGTCACCTTGCCGCCGGTTTCGTAGGCAATCATCGCCAGTTGCACCGCGGACGTCGACAAATGAGCGTCCGCCGGCGTCACAATCGGTTCCGACTCATTGCGGGTCCGCACCGCGGTCAGGAAGGCCGCCATGTGCGCCGGACCCATGTCCCCCCGCGCTTCTGTCACCTTGTGCGGCTGCTTCGCGTCCTTCGCCACCACCTCCCAGCGGTCGTCGGTGACGAACACGGTCTCCTTCTCGCCATAGAAGAAGATGCCATTGGAAACCTCCGGCGTATATTCCGCCGCGCCGTACATGCGATGCCGCCACACCACCGGGCATGAGTCGAATTCGAAATGGGCGGTCAGCACATCCGGCGTGGTGATCTTGTCCTTGAAGTAATAGAGCCCGCCGACGGCCTCGACGCTCCTGGGACTCGTCTCGCCCAGAATCCAGCGCGTCGCGTCGATCAGGTGAATGCCCCAATCCACCAGGTGACCGTGGCCGTACTCCTTCTCCAGCCGCCAGGCGAAATGCCCGATGTTCGGCGAGTAAGGCAGCTTGGGCGCGGGGCCGCACCACGCGTCCCAGTCCAGGCTCGCCGGCGGATCCTGCGGCGTCGCGTCCCGCATCTGGGCCTGATAATTGATCTGCGCCTCGACTTGCACGATCCGTCCGGGACCGCCTTGCTGGATATAGTCGCGAACCGCCCGAAAGGCCGGACTCTGCCGCCGCTGGAAGCCTACCTGGACGACGCGCCCGGCATCTTGCGCCGCGGCGACCATGGCCTGCCCCTCGCGAACGTCGTAAGCCAGGGGCTTCTCGCAATAGACGTCGAGCCCGCGCTCCAGCGCGGCGAGAAACTGCAGCGCGTGCCAATGCGGCGGCGTGGCAATGATCACCGCTTGCAACCCGTCCTCGTCGAGCAGCTGCTCGTACTCGTGGAACGTCTTCGGCCGCCGGCCCTGCAGCTGCTCGACCTTGGCCGCGCTCTCGTCGAGATGCGCGCTATCGACGTCGCACAGGGCGATGACCTCGACGCCGCCGACCTTGAAGGCCGCCTCGACGTCGACCATGCCATACCAGCCGCACCCGATGAGCCCAAGCTTGAGCTTCTCGTCGGCCTGGGCCGCAAACCCGCGTGACGGCAGCACATTCACGGCCGCCGCGGCCAAAGCGCTGCGGTGGAGAAAAGAACGTCGGTTCATCGTGTCGCCTTCCTCAAGAAAAGTGCCGCTCGCCACCGCCGGGGACGGTCCCCTGGCCTCGGCCTAGCATACCGCCATCTCTGCGGAGACCAAAATCCATCGCTCTGAGTCCGCCAAAGCGAACAGCGGCGGTTCAGCCGCCCGCGACCGACAGCCAGCGCTGAAAGACGTTGCCCACGCCGCGCGCCGACACAAAACGCCGTCCCGGAGGGACGGAGCGAATCCAGCAATGCGCCGACATGCACGATGGATTTCCGGCGGACCCGCGACCCGTTCGATAAGCTGCAACCGCGTCGGCTATACTGCCGTTGTCGTCCTCGCCGCGGGGTCCGCCGCTCGTCTTCCCTAGCGATCTCGGAGGAACGCCTCGAATGTCAACGCGCCATGCAATGGCCTGCGGAATCTTGCTCGCTTGGCCCAGCCTTTTGTTCGCGCAGCAGCCATCGCAAAACGCCGCTGACGAACAACCGGCGGATGCGCAGCATCCCGCGGACAACAGCGCGGAACTCACCGAGTTTACGCTGCCCGTGGAAATCATCGACGCCCGCGAATTCCTCGACGGCGGCACAACCTACGTGAAGCTCCGCGACGCCAAGGAGCGAATCGTGTTGTTCTGCGTGAGTCAGCGCATGTTTGACGCCGCGATTCCGAACAATACGCTCTTCATCAACGCCAGTCATCCCGAAGAAGAAACGGCCCGCCTTCCTCTGAGCGAATCTGAGGCGCAGCTCGTTCTCGCCAGCCTGAAGCAGGGCGTGACCGCGGCGCTCACGCAGGAGCAGCTTGAGACCCTCAAGCACTGGGGCGATCCCGCCGAGCATCAACTGGCGGAAAACGCCGGAGCGCCGCCGAATCAACGTCATTCGGAGGAGCAATGGCGAGCGATCTTCGCGTTCGACGCCCTACGCCGACTCGAATCTCGCCAATCCATCGACATTTTACCCGTCCAGTCGGCAGCCCCGCCCCCGTGGTACGCGAAATACGTCGCGGAGATCCGGGAGCTCCGCGCCAAAGAGGAGCGCGAGCGCCAGGAAGATCAACTCTTCAAAAGTTTC
>JBIOVA010000100.1:0-2989 GCA_044867485.1 Lacipirellulaceae bacterium
CGCGGCCGATGCTGTCATTCAGCGCCAAGCGCGTTTGGGCAAATCAGCGAACCCGGCGCCGAGCCGCAGCCAGTCCGACGACCGCCGCAGCGAGCAGTCCCGCGCTGGCGGGTTCGGGCACGGGCACGAACGTCATGTCCGGAATCGCCGCCGCGTGGCCGGCCGTGTCAAGGCCGTCCAGCGATTGCGCCGTGACGATCCACTCGTTGACGTCGAACGTCGCCGACGGCAGACGGGTATTCTTGCTCAACGCGTAGCCGTCCTCGTGCTCCCACGGGGTGCCGGTGCCGTCGACGCCCAATTGGCCAAAGGCGTCGACCACCACGCCGTCGGCATTTCCAAAATCTCCGCTGGCCGATCGCAACAACGCCGTCACGTCGTCGCCGTTGGAGTTGACGCCGAAGTTGCGCACGGCCGTCTTCGCCGGATAGATCTCCAGGAACGGAATCGTGAAGTCTTGGAAGCTGCTGCCGGTGACGTAGTAGTACGAGCCGGCGGCGAGCGGCACGTTCGGCAGCACGTGGTCGACGGTCAACGGATCAAGCGCCGCGCCATTGCCGCCGCGCGACAGGGCGTAGACGCTAAGACTCGGAATGTCTTCGAGCGCGTACAGCTCGACGAATTTCGGCGAGCCGCCGCCGGTGACGGGATGGTTGAGCGTCCCGTCGACCACGAGCGTGAGCATCAGGCTTTCGGCGGAGGACGGCGCGGCGACCGCCGCCGTCAGCAGGCAGGATAGGGCGAGTGGAACTGCGTACCGGAACTTCATGAGTCATACTCCTCAAGGGGTGTGTGAACTTGACAATGAACTAACTTGCCGCCCTGGGGTGCATCATAGGCGCCTCCTCGTCTGCGCGTTGGCCGGTCGCCTCGGCGCCGAGTGGGATCCCCGCCGCAAAACGCCGCCCAGCGCCGCCGCGAGCGCCGCGAGGCCGACGGTCGCCGGCTCGGGAACCGCCGCGACCGCCATGTTGCTGAAGCCGAGGTTGCGCTGCCAATCGAGGAAATCCCGCCCGTCAAGCGCGTCGCCAAACTCGGTGCGCCACAAAGCCAGGTCGGCGCCGTCCACTATGCCGTCGATGTTGAAGTCGCCCAGCGCCGTGTCGAGAATCCCCTCGACCAGCTCCTCCAGATCGGCCGCGGTGAGCAAACCGTCGCCGGTCAGATCGTAGAACTCCTGCCCCACGGCGCTGGTGTACTCGCCGCCGAGGGTCGGGTCGGCGATGGCGCCCGCCATGGCTTTGACGTCGGCGTAAGTGATCGAGCCGTCGTCGTCCAGGTCGCCGCGGAGGAAGATCGCCTGGCTGGCCGTGTTGAAGAAACCGGGATTGATCGCATTGAGCTCCGAGTAAATGAGCGTCCCCGTGGCCGGGTCGAACACGTAAATGTCCTCGAAGAAGTCGGCGTCGCGATCAATGAAGTAGATGTAGCCCGTGCCCCGGTCGTACGCCACGTCGGCGTTGTCGTCGGCCTGGTTGGGGTTGTTGATCACCTGCGTGTCGTCGGTCAGCGCGGGATTCACGTTCGCGGACACGTTGTAAGCCGCCGTTTGGTTGAACCCGCCGCCGTTCGGCAACACTTCGCTGCCGGCGTAGTCGTCGATGTCGATCGTAATGATCTTAGGCTGCTCGGCCGTGAACCCGCCGTCGCCGGTCGGAGCCGTCGTGTCGGTCGTCACGTCGAAGAACCCGGACTCGCCGATCACGAGGTTGCCCAACTTGTCGACCACCAAAAAGTCGATCACCGCGTCGTCCGTGCTCGGATTCATCGCGGGGTTGTCCGCCAGGCTCAACTTCGACGACGCGGGCGCGCCTGAATTCGCCAGCATCCGCTGCGTCAGCGTCGGCGGGCTGGCGTTGAGATCGATCTCGTAGAACGCGACGTCGTCGCCCGAGGCGCCGCGGTCGCCGTCGGCGAACCACACGCCCAGCACGCCGTCGCGCTTGACGAGAGCCAGCCCGCGCGGATCGGACGCCTGCTGAAAAATGTCGCCCGTATCCGGCAGCGTCTCGCCCTCATCCAACCCAAACCGCCCGAGGATCGAGGCCTGCCACGACTCGCTCGTCGCAAACTGCCCCTCGTGCATGTGATTGCGGCCGCCGGTCTGGTTGTCGTTGTTCACCGGGTTCGTGGGATTGAACGTGTTCTCCATGTTGTCCGCGCCGTCGCGATCGGGAACCGCCATGCCGGGCTCGGTGCTCACCCGCTTCCACTGCCGAAGCTGGAAATCGCCGGCCACCGTGAGATTCGAGGCCGTGTCCATGACCAGCAGCGTCTCGGGGTCGACGAACGTCAGCTCGGTGTCGAAGAAGCTCACCCCCAGATTGTTCGACGGCGACCGGGCCAGCTCGCCCACCTTGCTGATCGCCCCCGGCACGACGATCGACGGCCGTGGATCGAGCCCCGCCGGCGGCGTCAGCGTGTCGGGATGCGGAATGCCCTGGTTCAGCGGGCCGTGGGCGTAGCCGTCCACCGTCCCGTCGTGCAGCGGGCTCAGCGAGTCGGCCATGAACTGCTCGTCGGTAAGCGGGATCGGCTGCGCGTCGATCACATACACGGTCCCCTTGGGCCGATTCATCGACTCAAAATCTTGGAGCAACTTCTGGTAGTCGATGCGGTACAGGTCCCAGTCGCCCTGGTTGTCGCCCACTTCGTCGGGATTGTTCAAGAGGCCGTTGCCCGAATCGAACGCGGCCATGTACACCGTGCCGTTGGCGTAGTTCACGGCAATGGCCGAGGGATCTTCGTCGTTGCCGGCCGGCACGCCGAGCGACTCGCCGACCAGCGCCTCGTAGCCGATCCAGGCCGAGAACAGCGGATCGGAAAACCCATCGCTATTGGTGTTGAACACGTTCGTCCCGCCGGCGCCGATCGACGTCACGTCGTAGAAATTCAGCGTGTCGGCCGGGTTGCCGAAATCGTCGATGTCGGAATGGGCGATGGCGAAGATCTTGCGCGGCGTCGGCGCCGCAGCGAAGGCCGGCTGGGC
>JBIOVA010000101.1:0-27836 GCA_044867485.1 Lacipirellulaceae bacterium
GGGGCGGCGACCCGGCGAAGTTCACCAAATCATCTCCCCGCCAATCGGCGCGTTCCAATCGCCGTCGAATGCTGCGTCCGTCAGCGCGCGAGAGCCGGCGTCTTCCCGGCCCGCTACGGCGCTCGCCAACGATTTCGCGATCGACGTCGCTGGCCGATACGCCCCGAACGCCGCGTTTCGCGCCAGGTTGAGCGAGGGCGTCAACGGGTTCAGCCCCGGACGCGACACGGGGTCGCCCGGCAACGGGATCGTCGTCGCTTCGAACTGCCATCCGCCCGGATCGAGCCCCAGCCCCGTGTCCGGTTCCACGTTCCACGCCGTCGCGCGACCAATGCAGAAGTAAAGCCGCGTAAAGTCGGTGAGGTTGACGTACGAGCCGTACGGATTGTAGAGCCTCAAGCCAATCGGATCTCCGTCGCCGTTCAACAGCACGCTGTCGATCATGTAAACGTGCTGCCCGCGGCGGTAATTCGCCTCGCTGGCCTCCGTGTTGGGATCGTCCACCGTAATGTTCATGCTGTTGCTCACGCCGGAGCGGGCGCCGGTGGTCAGCGCCTTGCCCGCCGCCAGCTTATCCTTGACCCAATTCAGCAGGTTGATGACGCCAACGTTGATCTTGTCCTTGAGCGGTCCGTCGGGCGAGCCCGCATTGTGCCAGGCGACGACTTCCTCGGGCGTCACGCCGTCGTTGATCGTCCACGTCGAGCGCGACAGCCCAAGGTGGCCAGGCAATGTGGTGTTGCCGCCGGCGATGGATTTGTAAGTTCCCAACTGTTTGCGGAAGTACGCGTACGCCTTCTCAACAATGGCGACCCACAGCGACCCTTCGTGCCCGAACCCGGCGTACGTCAGGAAGCCGCCCTCGGTCCACAGGTCGGCGTCGACCCTCACGTACACTTCCTGTCCGTCCTGGTAGAACCGCACGGCGTAGGTGCCGTCGCCAAGGTCGACCACCATCTGCTGGATGTATTCGGCGTTGGCGTCGGCGATGGCCGCCAGCGTCGCCACGAAGTAGCAGTCGCCCACGGCGCCCTGGTCCACATCGGTGTTCTTCGGCCCGGCAGTCGCGAACAGCGGATTGTCTGCGTAGTTCTGCAGGTACGGATTCGAACCCTCGGCGTCGATCTTCGCCGGGTCGACGAAGTTCTGGCCGTTGAGTTCGAGGCTGATCGGCGTCGACGACTGCCCGCCGTCGAAGCTATAGCCCATGAATTGCGCGACCAAGTGGAGATACCCGTTGTCGGTTTCCCACGTCGAGGCGTCGGCCACGACGTCGCCGGGGCTCGTCCAGAAGCCGTCCTTGCCGGCGCCGCCTGTCAGCGTCGCCAGCCCGCCGCCAATGCTCACCAGCACGTCGTCGCCGGCGCCGCCGTAGGCCTTGTCCGTCCCGCCCGTGCAGTAGAGCGCATCGTTGCCGCCCTCGCCGTACAGGAAGTCGTTGCCGCCGCCGCGCAACATGTCGTTGCCTTCTCCGCCGTACGCCGTGCAGGCAACGTTCGTCAAGTTCTGGAACTCGTCGTTGCCGCCGTAGCCGTAGAAGACGATCTTGGCCACGCCCTGTGGCAGCAATTGCGAGTGCGTCGTGACGAACGTTGTGACGCCGTTGGCTTCCTCGTAGTGACCGAGCGTCACCATCGTCATCGACATGGGCGGCGTGTTGATGTCGGGCGAGTTAAACATCTGCGTCGAAACAATGGCTTTGTCGGCCATATTCGTGCCGTAGATGTTCAACTGATGCGTTTGGGCGTCGAAGACGATGCCCGACGCATGCTGCGTATTGACCGTCATCGCCGCCTCGAGGCCGGGAGAGGTCGCTTGCGGCAGCACGGGATTGGCCGCCATCACGATGCGACCTTCAAGCGTTTCGAAGCGCGGCTGAAAGGATTTGTCAAAGCGCGATGAGGCGCGCCGGGTCCGCGAGGAAAACAAGCGTTTCATGGTTTCATCGCTGGTCCGAACGCGGGTCGGGCAGGCAGCCTCCCGCAAAGAACCAGTCGAATGGGACAGTTCCCCCAGGCACAGTCGGCGCCAAATCTTCGAGCGCCGTTCCCAGCAAACCCGCAAGACGCTTCCTATCAACGGCTTGCGACGCGAAGGGCGTCCCCGCCGGGGTGCCGACCGTCGCGCGCCTGTCGTCGGAGTGAATACGGGCGTTTCGTGATCTGAGAACTGGAGTTTCAAGCCGCTGCTCGTGCTGACGCAAGCTGTGAGCTTTATACTGACCGCCGTTACGCGGGCGCGCCGGGAGAGGCACGGCGATGGCCCGCCGACGCAGTTCAGTCTGATCCTGACCTCCCGCCAAACGGCATACTTATGCAAAGCAAAGCCACCACGGTGGACGCGTACCTCGCCGAGCTGCCGGCCGACCGCCGCGCCGCAATTTCCGCCGTCCGCAAGGTCATCCTCAAGAACCTCTCCAAAGGCTACGCCGAGGGGATGCAGTACGGCATGATCGGCTACTTCGTGCCGCACAGCGTGTTCCCGCCGGGCTACCACTGCGATCCGTCGCAGCCTTTGCCGTTCGCCTGCCTGGCGTCGCAGAAGAACTACATGTCGCTGTACTTGGGCTGCGTATACGGCGACAGCGAGTACGCGAAGTGGTTCCACGAGGCGTGGGCCAAGACCGGCAAGAAGCTCGACATGGGCAAGTCGTGCATTCGGTTCAAGCGGCTCGACGATCTGCCGCTGGACGTGATCGGCGAAACGATCAAGCGCATCCCGGCGAAGAAGTACATCGAGTACTACGAAGCGGCAATGAAGATCAACGCGGAACAGCGGACGGCACGAGCCGCGGGCAAAAAGAAAGCCGCCAAGAAGCCGGCGGCCAAGAAGGCCGTGAAAAATCCCGCGACGAAGAAAGCGGCGTCGGCTCGGGGCGCCAGGACGAAACCGCGCCGTTAATCGGCGCAGCTCCTCAAAGTGTGGTCCTCAAAGTCGGTAAGTTCCAGGATCCATCGATGCGCCCCCCACGCACTTGCCGCGGCGCTGATGCTGGCGGCCCCTGCTGCTGCCGGCGCTGCCCGCCGCCGCTCGAAATCACCAACGGCGGATTTGAGAATCCGTTGGACGACCCGCCGTCAATCAGCGAGTGGCAATCCGTCGCCGGCCCTTTGCTCACCCCACGCCGCCCGCTAAACTTAACCACTTGCCTTGCAGCCCGCGCTGCCTACGGCGGAGTAGCTCAGTCGGTTAGAGCAGCGGAATCATAATCCGCGTGTCGGGGGTTCGAGTCCCTCCTCCGCTACTTCCAATCCACCCGAAAGACCGCATAGAGCGCATTCCGCGGGGATTTCTTCATTCCCGCAGTCGCCGTGCAAGGCAATGCGAGAGTCTGCGGACGCTGACTGCGCCACATTTTGCACCGCCTGACCTTTCGCCGCCGGCGCGAAGTGTTGGCGGGCACTTGAAGGTAATGTTTTGCCGCCACTACGCGGCTGTTGCCAATCCTGGCGCACACGACGTGGGGCGGTCCGCCGCATATCTGAATGGCTTCGCAGGCCTGGTCAAGGAACCACGCTCGCCAGGTCCACGGCTTCCTCGCCGTTTCGCGTGCCCAGGGCGTTGAGGACCTTCAGGTCGATCTCGTAGTTGACCGTGTGGACGGACGGAGAGTCGCACTTAACTCGGTCGCAGGCTTCGTGATCAAGATACTAAGGCATTTCCAGAGCACGCTCGAATGCGCCAATATCGACCGCAACAAAGCCATCGCTATCGCCGTCGTCAAAGCGTAACCACTCTCGTTGGTCAAAGACAAAGTCCAACGCGTGCTCATGCCCGCCAGCGTCGATCGCCGGACTGGAATTCTCCAGCTTGTGTGTCCGCGTCGGCCCGCCGTTGTCGGCCAGTTCCTCCAGCAGCGGGTCGAGCGGCGTACCCGTTCCCACCTGGTTGCCGTTTACGCCGTTGGTCAGCCCGCTGCCGCCGGCCAGGCCGAGGAGGTTGTACGAGCTGGCCGAGTTCACTGTCGAAGTCAGCAACCCAATGTCGCTGGCGCCGCCGCTCAAAATGTTCTTCGCGAGGATCGTGCTGTGCAGCGTCAGATTGCTGTTCAGCAAATGGATGCCGCCAAAGGCGCCCGACGTTCCGGCGGCCGTGTTCAGAACAATCGTGTCGTTGAGTAAGACGGCGTACGCGGCCGACAAGACCATCGCGCCGCCGTCGTGCTCGGCGTCGTTGCCCGAGAAGGTGCTGTTGACGATATCGGCCGGGTTGGACACGCCAATGTTCAAGAGGTGCAGGCCGGCGGCCGAGCCGGAGCCCGCCACCCACCCGGGGTTCATCCACTTGATCGCGTCGTTGCCGTGAAACGTCGAGCTCGCGATCAAGACGTCATCGACGTCGTCGACGACGGCGCCGCCGCCCCAGTAGGCCGTGTTGCCTGTGAACGTGCTGTCGACGATGGTCACCGACCCGCTGCCCTGCTGATAGAGTCCGCCGCCGGAGCGGGCCTGGCCGCCGGTGACGACCACCGAATCGAGCGTGAGATTCTCGACGCTGTAAATCGCGCCGCCGTCCGCGGTGCTGCCAACGTTGTCGCCGTCGATCGTCAATCCGCGAATCGCCACGTCGATCAGCGTGCTGACGTTGTTGTTGGACACGGCAAACACGGTTTTGCCGCTGGCGGCGTTCAGCGTGAGCACGTCGGCGCCGGGACCGACAATGTCAATCGGACTGGACACCGACAAGTGGTTGCCGCTGAGCGTGAAGACGCCGCTCCCCAGCGTGCCGTCGTACACCTCGGGCGCGAACTCAATGGCGAGCGGGCCGACTCCCCCGGTCGGGTTAATCGCCGCCGCCTGGGCGAGCGCCTCGCGGAGGCTGAGGTCGTTCCGGGCGTAGCCGTTGGTCGTCGGGTCGTCGGGAACGGTGACGATCAAGTTGTATTCGTAGGCCCCGCGGTCGACCACCTGGCCGCTACCGGGCAGGAACACGTAGCGGCTTCGCCCGCGCTGGTCGGATATTAACAAGTTCGCCGCTGCAATGTTGAACGATGCGGCGTCGAGGGCTGGACTGTCGTGCATCAGCTTATGCGTCCAGGTCGGCCCGCCATTGTCGGCCAGCGGCTCCAGCTTGGGATCAACCCCGGTCTGATTGTTGGCGCCGGTGAGGATGACCGTGCCGGCGCCGGCCTCGAGCAGATTGTAAGAGGACGTGGCGACGAGTCCGCCGCCGATGTCGTTGGCCACGCTGGCGTTCGTTTGGTTGTTGGCGACGATCGAGTTATGGACGGTGATCGTGCCCGGGCTGCTGGCTTCGTGAATGCCTCCGCCGCCGTCGCCCGTGTTGTCGGCGATCGTGGCATTGACGATCTTGAGCGGCGCGCTGCTGGACCAGACGCGCAAGCCGCCGCTATTGATGGCGTGATTGCCCGAAATCGTCGTGTTCTTGATCGTGCCCGTGGCGGTCGAGGCGCCCAGGAATCGCAGGCCGCCGCCGGCGCCCAGGTTCTGCCCGTCGATGGCCGTGTTGTCGGAAATCGTGCTGGCGTCGATCACCAGGACGCCGGTGGCGCCGAGGTTGATTTCCAGCCCGCCGCCGGCGCGGGCGCGATTGAGCGATACGGTGCTGTTGGTCATCCATAGCGAGGCGTCGGTGCGGCTGCCGGGGTTGCGCGTGACGATGCCGCCGCCCTGCGTGTCCGTGTAGACCGTGTAGGCGGTCAGGTTGTCGATCACCTCGACGTGGTCGAGCGTCAGCCGGCCGGCGTTGAAGATGCCGGCGCCTTCGATGACGTTCCCGCCGCCGGTGATCTTGAGGCCAGTGATCGTCGCGTCGACGTCCTCGGCGACGGAAAACACGCCGCTGTCGCGCTGGGCGTCGATGGTGAGGCGGTCGACGCCGGGGCCGTGGATGGTGACGTCGCTCGTGATCGCCAGGACGGAGCCGCCGAGCAGAATCGTTCCCGCAAGATGATTGGCGAAGAAGATCTCGTGGCCGCCGCCGATGTCGGCGGCAATGGCGAGCGCCTCGCGGAGGCTCAAGTCGCCGAGGCTGTAGTCGCCGTCGTCCTCGTCGACGAGCGTGGAGACGAGGATTTGGTTTTCTTCGAGCTCCGCCAACTGCGCGAAGTCAAGTGTGTGGACCATCCAGTCCAATAGGCCAGAATCGATGCTGTAGACGATCTGCCAAGCGAGGAAGTCGTCCTCGTCGACGTCGCCGTCGCCGTCGGCGTCCCCGTCGCTCTGTGAGGCGCCGGACGCCGTGCCGTTGTTCTCCTGCCAGATGGCGTAGTCGTTGCCGTCGACCGCCGTGTCGTTGTTGAAGTCGGCGGCGTTGCCGATGACTTGGCCGTATTGCTGCCGCCAGATAAAGAGATCGTTCCCGTCAACGTCGCGGTCGAGATCAGCGTCGCCGAAATCGTTAGAGTCAGTACCCAGTCCGGTGAGGCCGACTCCCTTCTGCCAAATCAAAAAATCGCCGCCTTCGACAACGCTGTTTTGGTTGAAATCGGCGTCGCCGTTGATGGGCTCGACGAACTGAAGCTCGAACGCGCCGATGTCGATGCGAGGGCGATTATTGCCCGGCGTGTTGTTGAGCGGCCAATCGGCAATTCTCTCATAGATAAATCCGTCCTCGGCGCCGCGCTCGTCGCGCTCCGGCGTTGGGTCCACTCCTTCAGCCAATGATGGATCTCCAGAGTCAACGGCCGGGCTTGTACTGGCCAAGGCGTGCGTCTTAATCCTGGTTCCGTCAGGGAGCAGAAAACCGCCGTTGTTGGCGAGCGGTTCGAGCTGAGGATCAACGCCAAGCATCTCGTTCGGGCCGATTGGCGTGACGAGTGTTTCGCCCGGGTCATCAAGTGGATCTACGAGCGGGCCGCTTGGATCTTGCACGATAGTGTAGTTGAACGTCGCACTCAATTGCGACTCGTCGGTCATCATATCGAAGAAGTGAGAAGGCCACCAAGTGCCGCCCGCCAAGAGCAAAAAGCCGACTTCAGGCGTGAAATTATGATCGTTGTTCGCGCCAGGTTCATTCTGGATGTGGATGTTCCCTGCGATGATGCAATGGTCAAAGGTGGGCACGAAGGAACCGGGTTCGGAGCTGACATTTGTATAAATCAATACGCCACCGCCGCCCGTAATGCCCTCATCGGAGCCGAACGGTCCCGCTTCATTGTTAGCAATGGTGCTGTGGCGCACGTGCACAGCACTATCTTGGAAATAGATGCCTCCACCATTCAAACCGCGATTGTCGGAAATCGTGGAGTTGACAATCGCAGCAGCGCCGTCGTGAGTGTTTTCGATATGGACGCCGCCTCCATCGCCACGTGACGTGTTGTCATAAATAGTGCTGTCACGGATTTCGACAATGCCGTCGTCTCCTGTCTTGACGTAGAACCCGCCGCCGCTTCCATCCGCGAAATTGTGCCAAATGTAGTTCCGCTCCACGATGACCTCGCCGAGCCCTTCCAAGTGGATACCGCCGCCGGCGCCGCCGCCGGTGAATCCATGATCGAAGCCGTCGAAACCTGCTTCGTTGTCAGCTACGACTGACTCTTGAAGCAAAAAAGATCCCGATCCGGCGCCTATACTGCGAACGGCGATACCGCCGCCGGATCCGGCGGCTCTATTATCTTCGATACGGGAGTTAGAAACGACAACGCTGCCACCGTTGGTAACTTCGGCATAGATCGCACCGCCGTCTTCCCCCGTCGCGTAGTTCTCCCTCAAGATCGAATCTGCGATCGTAAGCGTGGCGCCGCTCCACATTTGAGCGTAGATGGCACCGCTGCCGCTCGATGAAAACGCGTCCGATGAGTTGCCTTCGATGACCATGTCGTCCAACGTTAAACTCTGTGACGTCACGCGAATCGCGGCGCCTCCGCCGGTGCCGTCGTTGAGGTCGCCGCCAGTGAGCGTGAGTCCCCGAATCGTCACCAGAATCGAGGCCGGCGAGCCGGCGGATATGTCGAAGATGCGGCCGCCGTCGCCGTCGTTCGTGTTGTCGTTGTCCACGGGCGTCGAGAACGGCGTCGCATCGTAGGCTCTGATTGTGAGCTGACTCGCGCCGGGTCCCTGGATGGTGAGGTTCTTGTCAATCACTAGTTCGCCCAAGGGCGGCCCTATATTGGGCAGTAGGGCAATCGTGCCCGTGACCGAGAAGTTGATCGTATCGCCGGGATCAGCTTCCTGAATCGCTTCTCGGAGCGAGAAGTCGCCCGGGCCGAAGTTTGTATCCAGCTCGTCGACGATATTGCTCACCGTCAGCACCGCGAGCATCCGCCGGTCTTCGAGCGGCTCGCATGCGAGCCGTCGTGAGCCGAGTGCGGGGCGATCTTCTTTCGCCTTGCGGCGCGGCGGATGTTTACGACCCGAACGAGAAAACGTCTTCTTGAAACGTCCCATGCGAAATGCCTCCCCGTGAATTCCCGTTCTGTGCGCGGGAAATAACAATGCCGTGACAAGAGAAGGGCCGATGTCGCAACGGCGCGCGGCCCACGGTTCCGGTGAGACTGTTGTACGCCCGCGCGCTGCGATTGCAAATCAATTCTGTTAAAAATTGCCGACGAGAATGCGCGTCAACAGCGCAGGCAAGCGGGCGAAGATAGGCGCCAGGTTGTATAACGCCACAAGCGCCTCGTTGTGCAGATGAGGCGCAGCAATGATATCACGGCACAACAGGTAACGGCGCGGCGAGACCTATGCAGTGCAATGGGTGAATCAGTTGAAGCCTTCTTGCTTGATCGTCTCTTCGCCGTTGCGCGTGCCGAGGGCGTTCAGCACGAAGATGTCGATCTCGTAATTGATTGTGTGAACTGATCCGTCGGCGAATACGCAGTTGAAGCCGCTAACGTGAGCTGAGCCCAAGTTCAGAATTTGCCACACGGGATCGCCCGGATCATCGCCGATTCGACCTGTAAACGGCCGATCGACTGTTCCGTCGTTGAGCGGCAGGACGCACGTGCAGCGCATTACATCTGGATCCCATCCTTCGGTCCACCCCGCGTCATCGGACGACGAGCCGGATGCATGTAAATCCGCGCGGACGTACTTCTCGCCGACAACCATCGTGTTGGATGCGCCATCAGAAATCTTTCCCATCTCGATCGGTTGCGGGACGCCGGTCAGGAACTCGCCATCAATTTCTGGCGTTCGCGTCGTCTGCTGCTCTGAGCGGGCCCATGGCGAACGCACTATCACTCCGTCATAAACGCAATCTGCAACTGGAGGCGTTCCGTTAGTCGCGGGGTCGCCGTAAAATGCGTTAAACGCCGTCCAATAATCGAGCCTCCCAGGAGTGATATCGATCAAGTCAATATTTGTCTTGTACCGCGTGCATGGCTGAATACCGGCATAGTCGGTCAGAATCGTAGGAACGTCGACATTGTTGACAATGTGAATGATCCTCGTGGGCGGTCGTCGCGAGGGACAGTGGTATATGGAAACGACGTTATCTTGAAGTTGTGCTTGCGAAATGATGTTGCGAAGCGGATTCTGCTCCAAGTACGGCAGGATTTGATAACCCCATCCCAGGCCCTGCTTCTTGGTGCCCAGTGGTCGTCCATTCTCGACGTAGTCTTGGATGTGTATCCCCCAATGCGACCCGCCCGTGGGAAACATCTTGAGCGCGTCATGATGATTCTGCATCGCTAAGCCGATCTGCTTGAGATTGTTCTTGCATTGCGCCCGGCGGGCCGCTTCGCGCGCGGCCTGGACGGCCGGCAGCAGCAGCGCCACCAACACGCCGATGATCGCGATGACGACCAAGAGCTCAACGAGGGTAAAGGCCCTAATGGGCCGCGTTGTTTTTCGGGACATGGCTCCCAATCCTGGGACTCAAAGGGCCCTTGTTGATCAGGCGCATCGGCCTGAGATTTTGCCGGCGCGCCTGCCTGTCTAGTGGACGCCGGGGAACAACTTCCGGAACTGTGCGTCGTCGATCTCGTCGTGCATGCCGCCGGCTGCGAGCAAGAATCGCTTGCCACCGACGGGCGCAGCTTCGTAGGCCAAGTACGTCATTCCCGTCGGGCCGCGCGGAGGACGCTTGCCGTAGACCCAAGTCAGCGGCGTCCCATTGCGCGGCGAAGCGAACATCTTGTCGACTGTCAACCCAATTCGCTTCAGCATGTCCTCATGCGTTGTCAGATGAGAACGAAACGCTTGTTCGTTAGGCGGCGGCTGATTTTGGTGTTGCCGCATATAGTCGCCGTAAGTCTCTCCCATGAGTCGAACCGTTGTGACATCGATGCTCGATGGTTTTGCTGTTCCGGTTCCGCCACAGCCTCCGAAGATGACCGCCGCGGCCAACCACTGCCAACCTGCGCGACGCGACCGGCATTTCAACCGCACCATGAGGCGTCTCTCCATCGGCGACAGCGCGTGCCAATCAACCCGGCGGCCGCGAGCGCCAGCATCCAACCCGTCGGCTCGGGGACGCCCGAGCCCAGCGGTACGTCGGTCCGGTGGTCGCGCCAAATCCGGAAATCGGCGATCGACACGCGGCCGTCGGACCCTTGCGTACCGTCGCCCTTGGCCACGTCGCCTTCCAGCGCCGAGCCAACCATCTGGTTCATGTGCGACACGATATTGTTGTAGTCGACGAGGTCGACCAGATCGTCGCCGTTGGTATCGCCGGGCAAGGGGAAGTCGACCACCGCTTCGGCGAACGTCGTGCCGACGCGCAACTCGTCAAAGACGGTTGTCGTGCCAGGGATCGTCGACCCGAAAGAGGCCGGTCCGATCGCGCCCAACGTAAAGTCAAAGGCGCCGGGAGTGCCCATGCCGGTGCCCATGCGGGTCGCATTGGGGAGGGCGGGCTCGGTTGCGCCCGTGGGATCGAGAAACATCGACGCCGCATCGAGTCCGTCGCCAGGCGTGCCGCTCAGCACAAACTTCAGCACGATCAGGTGGGTGGTCCCGTCCAGATTGTAGGTGTCCGGCCCTCCGTCGATGATTTGTTGCCCCCCGATATTGAACTGCATTTTGGCGGTCGCCGCGTTCTGCTGGACGCTGCCGAATTCGCTGAAGTACTCGTTGTAGCCAATATCGCCATTGCGGTTTTCCCCGGGGTCGACGCCGACAGGATAAGTCTCGAAGGCGCGGTAGCCCATGTTTCCGCCGGAGGCGATTGCGCCGAAGTTGATCTGAAAGCCGATGTAAAAAGTGCCCGAGGTCGAGTCGTCCCAGCCGACGTTAAGAAACCGGGAGGTTCGCCCAAAGCCTGAGATGGCGCCGCCAAGCGAAGGCGAACCCAAAAAGGAGAGCGTGTCGGCCTGCACGACCTGTGTGGCGACGCCGGCGGCGGAGAACCAGGGGTCTCGAAAGAAGGAGGGCGCCGCGGGGCCGATCGTCGGATTCTGACCGGCGACGACGGCGTCGACGGTGTATTCGCCGATAGCCGGGTTGCTGCCGAGCAGGATTGGGTCGTACGCCAGCAGCGTGGCGGACGATCGCGCCGCCGTTAGCGCCGCACCCGTGGCGACGGCCACCACGAGAAGATTTCGCAGGGGACGTCGCATCGCGATTCTCCTTCGCCTGGCTCGGCGAGATGGGACGGATCGGACCCTGGCCCTTCGGCCCAGTGCGGCGACTGCCGCTAGCGCCAGCACCGCGGCCGACGGCTCCGGCACGCCGATTTGCGAAAGCACGCCGGAGGCAATCACTGGGGGCAACTCCTTCCAGGCGCGGAAGTCGTCGAGATTTACGAGCCCATCGCCGGTCAGCTCGCCCTCCGCCAGGAAATCATGGGGCTCCTGCAGGTTGTCGCGAATGATGCGGTAGTCGACGAGATCGACGTCGTTGTCGCCGTCGAGATCGCCCGCGGTGACGCCGGCAATCTGCAACAGGACGTTGTCGATGCCGACCCAGCTATGAGCCACCAAGGGGTTGAACTGGTCGCTGGTCGTATCGAACTCGACGCCGATCGGCCGATTGAGCGCGGGGGCGAGCTCCGCGGCGCCGCCGACGAACTCAATCGAAAAGTTCATGAAGCCGCCGGGCAGAGCGTCCAGCACCAGCGGAGCGCCAATCGTCGTGCGCGTCGTGCCGTTGGCGGCCAGGAAGTACAGCCGCGCCGTGAGCTGGCATTGGCTGTCCGGAAAACCAGCACCGTTGGCGTCGATGGTAAAGATGTTGTGAGCGTCGAAGCTGAGGCGGTACTTTTGCATGGCGGGAATGCTGACGACGTTGAAGGCGGATGTTTGATAGGTCACGCCGTCCAGCATGGAGAGCAGGATTTCGTTGCCCGGATTGCCGCCGCCCTCCGTGCCGGAGTCGCCGCGGATTAATTGCGTGTTATTCATCCCGTCGTGCCCGAAGGTCTCGACGCCGGGGCCGGGAAACGTCCAGCCCGGGATGCCGGCGTTGGGCGACCCGTCCGGGTTGAAGGCGATGCGCTTGAACCCCTCTGGCCCCGGCAGTTCCATGCGAGAATTCGTCAGCGGGATCCCCTGAGTGACCGCCGCTGCGGGGGCGACCAGGCTGAGCGCCGCCACGAACCCCGCCAAAGCAGCAACGCGATGCGAGTGGACTCTGGGCATGATTGCCGCTCCTGTCAGGTCGAGCTGGCTGATCCAGCACGCTACGCGTGAACGACCAGACCGCTGACTCACGGCGCCGCTTCGCGCCGCCAGAGCTACGAGGGCGAAACCGACGACAACCAGTAACCCGGTTTGCGGTTCGGGAATGGGCGATCCCGCCGGCGCTGCGGCGGCTGTGGGATCGAACAAGATGGATCCAACGCGAAACGTCGTTTCGGGCGGGCCGCCGCCGCCAATCGACCCATAGTTGGCCCGCCAGTCGGCCAAGTCGGCGTCATCGAACTGCGTTCCCACGCCCCGTTGCCAGACCAGAAAATCAGCCCCGTCCACGTCACCATCCACGTCGAAGTCGCCGGCAGCGCCGCCGGAGAAGCCTTCCGCCAGGATGAATTGCATGCTCAGACCCGCCTGATCGGCGGCGGTTGCAAAGGCGCCGATGTCGCCCAGCGCCACTTGGGCTCCCGGCGCGATCGTCGTCGAACCGGTCGGATTGGTTTGCGACAACGCGCTGGTCGTGGGCGGCGTCGACTTCTCCCACGTCCCGGCGAGCCCGGTCCAACCGACGCTGAGCGCGGCCGTCGACGAGAGGATCGAGTACCCGTCGATCGTCACGGGGATCATCGAATCATTCTTGAGAAAAGCCACGCCGCTCGTCGGATTGACCCGCAGCACAAGGTTGTTCTCGTACTTTGTGCCGACGTATTCGACCACGCCGTGCACGATCGGTCCGTCCACCGACGAATACATGAAGGTCAGATCTTCCCCGTCCGTTCCGAAATTGGCGGCGCTGCCGCCGACGGCAAGCTTGTTGAAGCCGTTGCCCAACGTGAGCAACGGCACGCTCGTCAGGTTGAGCACCGTGTTGCTATTGGCGGGATCGTTGATGACCTCGGCCAGGGCGTTGGGCGACAGACCATATTTCTGCCAGTTGGGCGCCCCGGCGGGCGCGCCGGAAATCCCCTTGTAGCTCGCCAGCAGCGAACCCAGTGGAGAAGTCACCGAATAGCTGTCGATCGAGGCGCTCGCCCCCAGCGGATTCGTGATGCTCAACTCGCCGGTGTCACGATTGACCCGCAGCACTAGGACGCGGTCGTACGCCAGCTCGAGGATCTGGTGATTCATCAGGCCCGCTACCGTTCGCAGTCGGTACACGGCGCCGGCGGGAGGCGGCGCCGCCAAACCTGTCACCGGGACGTCGCCCCCCGGCGATAAGTTATTGAACGCGCCGGTGACGTTGAGCGCGGCATCGAACAGTGGCCACGACGACGTTCCGAGCGTATGCGTGGCGCCAGCGCCGCTGAATTGCACGTTGAGCGCACCGCCGTAAATGACGTTGGCGCTCGACTTGAGCGCCGAGTGCGTCGTGGCGCTGGTGATGACCGCGGTGTAGGCATTCGACGCTTCCAGACGAATGTTTCGCGTCGCGCTGAAATTGACGCTCGGGCCGGTCACCTTGAGCCGCCGGCCAAACGTGGCCAGCCCCGCCTGGCCGCTCCCGCCCGTGATGGTGACGGTCGCCGAGCCGCTCAAATCGACCAGGCTCGTGCCGTTGCCAGTGGTCACGCGCTCGCCGCCGACGACCAATCCCAGGGCGTTCAGCACGCCGCCGGTCATCGTCAGGTAGCCGCGACCATCAACGCCGACCTGGACGCGGCCGTCGATGCCCGGCGCCGAGCCGACGACATTCGTCAGCGTGCCTGACGTGATGGTCAGCGATCCGGTGAGAGCTCCGGGCGCCGGCGGGATGTTGACGGGAACTCCTTGCGCGTTCCGTTCTCGCACTCCCAGCACGAGGCCGCCGGGGTTCGGCGGCGTCGCGGCCAGCGTCACTGCGGGACTGAGCAGGGCCGCTGGATCGTCGTAGCCGATGACGGCTCGCTCGTTGATGCCGCCGGCTCCCTCGGGACGAAAGCCGAACGGTCCCCAATTGGCGTCGACGTTGTAATCGTTACTCGTGCTGCCGTCAAAGTACGCGTCGACGGCGATCGCCGATGGAACCGAGACGAGACTGCCGATCGCCGTCGCGGCCGCCAACCTCAGACAGACTCGAGTGTTCCTCAGAAGCATTTTCTTCAGAAGCATTTTCTTCAGAAGCATGGTGAAACCCCGTTGATTCGCGTCCGTCGTACGACCGAGCTCCGAAGACAAGATGCGTTATGCAGAAACTTGGCAAACGCGGGACAGCGCAGGTGATAGGCCATTGCTGCCGCCGCGGATCGGGCGACGGCCGCCGGGAGCGACGCCCTGCCAGGAGCTACGCCCGGCTGGTGTGATGTCCGCGCGGTGTAATATCCTCACATGACCCAACGCCAAACCGAACGCGGGAGCAACATTCTTCGCCGGCCAGAACTGGCCTGATGAACCAAACAACGCTCAATGCAACTCGAACTGCTCAAAAGAGTTGCGAGACGCCCGCCGCACTCCGCCTGGCAATGGACTTGCCATTCCACGGCGCCACCGGACGATCGGACGAGACGCAAACAAATCCGGAGGAGCGGCATCGCTACGCCGTGGAACCGACGATGAAGCACCGTAGTACCCACGCCACAACGCGGCTGTCGTTCCCAGAAGGGAATCTACCGAACCGCCGAAAATCTCGCCGGGATTCCTCAATTTTTCTGCAAGATTCCGCCATCCTGCGGAGAAGGTTAAATGCGGCGATCCTCGCTAGCAAATGAGCTTGCCGCGTGGGAGGCTTGTCCGTTCAGGCCAGTGAGAGCTGGCGGGCAGAGTTACCTGACGGGCAGAGTCACTAGGTCGCCACAAAGGGTAGTGCTCGATCGGCGAAGGCTGGCGGTCCCTCATCACAACCTACATCACTCGTGCCGCAATGCTGCGCTCATGAGAGAATCGGCAGCGATCCCTGAAATCGCCAAAAAGCTGACGCACGAGCAGTCGACCCAGTTTGTCGAATTGCTCACGGCGCATCAGCGGAAACTCTATGGGTACATCGCCGCGATGCTGCTGGGCGATCCGGCGGCAGCCGATGTGCTGCAGGACACCAATCTCGATCTCTGGGTCCGGGCGGCGGACTACGACCCCAGTCGGCCGTTTCTCCCATGGGCGTTTGCCTTCGCCCGCCAGAAGGTGTTGGCGTTTCGCCGGTCGCACTGCCGAAGTCGTTTGGTGTTCTGCGACGAGGCGATGGACGTGTTTGACGACGCTTGCGCCACGCTGGCCACCGAAGCCGATGGTCGGTTGGCGGCCTTGCGCAACTGTGTCAAGAAGCTCAACATGCAGCAGTCGGAGTTGCTCCGCGAGCGGTATGTGGCCAAGACGTCGGTGCGGATGATCGCCGCTCGCTGCAGCGACACGGCTCAGAATATTTCGTCTCGGTTGCACCGCATTCGCAAGATGCTCGCCAAGTGCATCGAGTCCACGATGGCCATGGAGGAGCGGTGATGGACGTGACAGAGCGACGAGTGCGCCAACTGCTCAGCGCGGTGCTCGATGAGACGTGCTCGGACGCCGATCGGCAGGAGCTATGCGACCTGCTTGAACTTCGCCCGGAACTGGCGGCCGGATTGGCGGACGACGCGCTGGTCCATGGCCTGCTGCTCTGGCAGAGCGAGGACATCAGCGAGTGCATCGACCTGGAGCTGGCCGCGGCTGGACGGCAGCTCGCGCAGGCCGACGCAAAGGTTCGGCCGCTGCGTCGCGCGGCGCGATTGGGAACGTGGGCTCTGGCCGCATCGCTGTTGTTGGGCGCGGGGATTGTCCTGTGGCAGGGGATTGAGCGGCGTCGCGTCGCCGACGTCGCCTTGGCCGACGCAGCCCTTGCTGGCGACGACGCCCTGGGCGAAGTGGTCGAGCAAGAGGGCGTCTTCTGGTCGAATTCCTCGACGGCGCTGCAAAAGGGTCGGCTGATCTACCCTGGCAGCCTCCAATCCAACGCAGGCGCCTATACGATCCAGTTTCGATCCGGACCGCTGATGCACGTCTATGGCGGCAGCGAACTTCGCATCGAGTCGGACATGCTCGTGCATCTCGACCAAGGTCGCGCGACCGCACATGTGCCTGAGTCAGGCATTGGCTTCACGATCAAAACGCCCATCGTCAACGTGATCGATCAGGGCACGCAGTTTGGCGTCGCCGTCGGCGAAGGCGGAAAAACGGATGTTATTGTCTTTGATGGAAGGGTTGATCTTCAGGAGGACGGCCCCGCCCCGCCGAAACAACTGATCCGCGGCGAGGGCGTGAGCATCAACGCTCAAGGAAACATTGGCCGGTTGACGCAAATCCAGCGAGATCACCAGCGCGGTTGGTGGACGATCGACCACCCCGACTCAGCCGCAAATATCATTCGCGAAGTGAGCGACAACATTCCGCCGTCGGCCGGCTCCAAATACATCTGCTACCAGATCAGCTTTAACGGCCTGGAGGAGGACGCGTTTGCCTACGCCGATCACCAGCATCAATGGAACGGCTTGACTCGCTCAGGACTTCCCGACTTTCTACTCGGCGCCGACTATGTGCAGACGTTCAACGACTATCGCTACATGAACGACTTTCAGATGACGATCAAGTTCTCGCAACCGGCAATTCTGTACTTATTCTTTGACAATCGCGTGCCAACGCCGGCGTGGTTGCAGGCGGGGTTTGAGGACACCGGCGTTGATATTGGCTTGGATGAAGGCCCCTGGCCTGAAGGCGATCGCGCGTTTCGACCGGAGTTGCCGGAGAAATTCAACAGCGTTGGCGGGGGCAACAGCATCGACAATACGTTTTCGGTTTGGCGGCGACGCTGCGACGACGGCGCCCCGGTGACGCTGGGCCCGGTGGGCAGCTCCAGCGGCGCCCGGGCGATGTACGGCTTCGCCGCGACGCCGCTGGATTAGTTCTCACGTCTTTTCTTGGACCAGTTTGCGGATTAGAGCGGGGGGAAGCGTTGGTCTGGCACGTGGCGCCGCGTTGAGGCTTGCGGCAATCGGACGCAAGTTCTCGCCGCGGTGCGCATGAGGCTGGATCAACCTTCGGCATCGGGCGAACGCAGACGGGGCGGACGAACGCAGACGGGGCAATCGCGATGATTCGCAGCGTGGGTTGAGTCACTCTTTGTTGTTCTACTTTGGAAGGAGGTCTCGTCTAATGGTCAGAAGCTTACTTTCCAGACGTCTGCGTCTGGTCGCAACGGCCGCGGCGGCCGGCTTGCTCGCCGTCAGCATGGGGGGCGCCGCGCAGGCCACGGTGCTTTGGTACGACGGATTCGAAATCGGTCCAGGCCAGTACTCGCTCGGAACGGTCGCAGGGCAAACCGGAGGCACGGGAACGTTCTTCACAGGCTCGTGGGTTCAGCCGGGCGGCGACGATCAGTTGGTGCTCGACGCGTCGCTCACCAAGCCGGGGCTCATCAATCCGTCTCTCGGCGGCTCGTTGGGAGACAACGACGCTCCGGCATGCTGCATCACGGGCCGGGTGAGCAAGATGTTCACCGAACCCTGGTCCGGCCGCACTCCCCCCGAGGGAACGTTTTATATCGGCTTTCTCGCCAATTATGGAAGAGTCGAGGGCGGGGCCATCGGAGACGTTCATCATCGGACGCTGGAAATGTGGGACGGCGGCTTCGACGACACCGCCAACCGCAATCTCATGCTGGGTTACAGCACGTTTGCAGGGTTGGGCAGCCAACTGGCGCTGATGGTCAAGGACAGCACGTCGAACACCCAACTCGTCAAGCAACTGGACGAGCACCTCGAGTTCGTTAACGACGGTCAGACGCATTGCATGGTGCTCAAGTTCGAATTGAGCAACACGGCAGGCGCCGATCGCGTGTCGGCGTTCTTGGATCCGATGGGCACGACCGAGCCAGCCACGCCCAGCGTCACGATTTCCGGCGCCGATTTCGCTGGCGGCGGCTTGGATTTACTCCTCGACCGCATGGGCGGCATCGTCCAGTTCAGCTTCTTCGGCGGCAATCTCGACGTGGCGGCCCAAATGGACGAGCTCCGCGTGGGCACGGAGTTCGCCGACGTGGCATGCATGGTCCCCGAGCCGACCGCGTTCAGTCTGCTCGGCCTTGCCGCGTTGGGACTGTTTGCGCGGACTCGCAAGAGGAACTGTTAAGTCCACTGGTCCGCGACGCAAGCGTCCGGTGGGACCTTAAAACGCGACGTTTCAGTGAAATCGCTCGGCACAACTGGCGCGGATCGATGACGATCCTCGTTGGGACTCGTGCCGGGCGATTTCTCGTTCCACCACTTCACTGCGAGAGCAGGCGTGACATGAGACGGCTGAAATCTATGTGCGCCTACACCGTGCAGTTATCAAGGATGAATGGCTGGACGACTCATGGCTGAGCCAGACGGTTCGGACGCGAATCGCGGCTGGGGACGGCCAGACAACTGGCCAAATGCGGTGGCTCTAACGTGGCCGCATTGGCGCCAAGTTGACGTTCAATCGGCAGTGCGGCCAGTTTCACTTGACCATCAGGCGTGGGCGCATTCGCTCACCGCGTCAATCTCCGCCAGCGCCGCCGCCACCCGGCTGCCCGGATGGCACAGTCTCCACTTGCCGATCGATCTCCTTCCAGATATCCGCCAATCGCCAAGCAACGCGTATCTTTGGGTTTCGAACGGTTTAGGCGTTTCTCGATATCGGGAGTAGTTTGGTTCATACCGTCAAAGTCACAAGTTCGAGGCTTGTGCCGCCTATTCACCCTCTGCCTAGTATCGCGACGATTGCGGCTCGGACGCCAACGGGAAACGTTGGCCAACGGGCGACAAGTCGGGCCAATACTCGTCGACAGTGGGCGAGGGCTGTATCGCTAGGGAGGCGTTGATTGTACCGAGTGCTCCGGATTCTGCGCCGCCCAGCGTAGGCGATTCGGTTTCCTGCGGCAAATGCACAGGCATTTCGAGTCCCTCCTCTGCTACTTTGGCTTTCGACCGTGGCCGGACTGGCAATGGCGGGCCGCGAACGCGATCAAGGCGTCGCCGCTGGACAGGCCCAGCTTCTCGCGGCAATTGCGTAGGTGCGTGTGTACGGTCGTCAGGCCGATCTCGAGACGGTCGGCAACTTCACGCGTCGAGCGTCCGGCCGCCAGGTGACGCAGACACTCGCGCTCGCGCTCCGTGAGCCGCGACAATTCGCTCGGAATTCGCACGCCGAGCACACACAGCGCCGTGTCAGGCGTCCCGACGGGCCAAAGCCACATGCGAAAGTGCTCGTGGCGGTCATTGTCGACCTCGACCACTTGCGCCTCGCCGAGCGTCACCGTTCGGGCGACTGCCTCCTTGGCGCGCTCCTGCGACTCCGGCGCCAGATACTTCCATGCAAAGTCTCCCGGCCGCACGCGTTCGATTGTTGTGGTGCCCCACACTTCGCGGCCGTGCCAGTCGCAGAGCAGCACGAACTTGTCGTCCAACGTCGTATCTGGCATGAGTCGGGCCCCCCGCGTGCGATGTGATTTGTGATACCGTGCAGCCCCGCCGCCTGCTCTGATGCAGGCGTTGGCTCCCGCCTCTGCGCTCCGGCTCGACACACCGACCTCGACCCTCCGCTGCGCACCCTCCGTTTCCCGCCTGCCGTTTCGGATCTCGCCTCCCACGCCCGCCCCAATCGTCGCTGCCCCGCGCGCAACGGCCATTGGACGGCTTCCATTCTACCACGCCGCCGCTGGTGAGAAGTCCTCTCGGCGAGCTCGACATGCAGCGAAAACCCGTCGTTTACGTGCTCGACGACCACGACGCGGTGCTCGCCGCGGTCGCTGCTCTGCTGCAAACCAGTGATCACTTCGCCGAATGCTTCTCGTCTCCCACGACGCTCCTGGCCCGCTGCAACCCGCGGCGCCCCGGCTGCCTGGTCGTCGACCTGGCCATGCCCGGGGTTGATGTTCGACGCTTCCTGGAGCGCGTCCACGCCCTCCACGGGCGATTGCCCGTCGTCGCCGTGACCCTCGACCCCGTCGACGCCCTCGAGACGCAGTGGCAGTCGCTTGGCGTGATCGCGTTTTTGCGGAAGCCGTTCGACGCCGCCGAGTTCCTCGCTGCCATCGATGCAGCGCTCGCCTACAGCGAGGCGCTGTTTGAGTCGTAGCAGCGGCGCCTTGCCGTACATCCCTGAGTCGCCCAGGAACGGCGGTCTCTGCGCGCCTTGATGGGCCGCCTGCCGGTTTTCGCGTCGGTCCACGTCACAGAACTTGCTCACTGTTCCGAGGGCGACGTCCGCCCCCTCGGCGACTGGCAGGCGCCCGCTCGGCAAAATACAATCGGGCGATGCCTGATCGCCCATTCGCCACGTCGATTGCCGCCCTCGCGCTGGCCGCAGGAGCCGCGGCCGCCGCCAACCGGCCCAACGTCGTTTTCATCTTCTCCGACGACCACGCCTATCAGGCTGTCGGCGCCTACGGCTCGCGGCTCAACCGGACGCCCCACATCGACCGACTGGCCGCCGAGGGCCTCCGCTTCGACCGCTGCTACGTGACCAACTCCCTCTGCGGTCCCAGCCGCGCCTGCATCCTCACCGGCAAATACAGCCACAAGAATGGCTTCTACTCTAATCGCAGCCAGTTCGACGGCTCGCAGCAGACCTTCCCCAAGCTGCTTCAACAGGCGGGCTACCAGACGGCGATCGTCGGCAAGTGGCATCTCGTGAGCGAACCCACGGGCTTCGACTTCTGGCAGGTGCTCCCTGGCCAGGGCCGCTACTACAGCCCCATTTTCCTGACATCCGAAGGTCGCATGACCGTCCCGGGCTACGTCACCGACGTGATCACCGATCGCGCCATCGCCTGGCTCCGCGACGAGCGCGACGCCAACCGCCCATTCATGCTGATGGTCCAGCACAAAGCGCCCCACCGCGAGTGGGCGCCGGGCCCGGCGCACCTCGGCGAGCCGCCGACTGGCGCCTACCCCGAACCCGCCACGTTGTTCGACAATTACGAAAACCGCGCCGACGCCGCCCGCCAGGCGACCATGCGGATCGCCGACGATCTCCGCCTGGACCAGGACCTGAAAATGGTGGCCGACAGTCCGTTCGACAAGCTCGTGCAGAACTTGATGAGCGACGACCAGCGCGCCGCGTGGCTGGCGTTTTACAAGCCGCTGCGCGACGCCTACGTCGCCGACACGCCCGAGGGCCAGGACCTCGTCCGCTGGAAGTACCAGCGCTACCTCCAGGATTACCTACGGTGCGTGCAGTCGGTCGACGACAACGTGGGCCGACTGCTGGAGTACCTCGACGAATCGGGCCTGGCCGCCAATACCGTCGTGATCTACGCCAGCGACCAGGGCTTCTACCTCGGCGAGCATGGTTGGTTCGACAAGCGGTTCATGTACGAGCAATCGCTCCGGACGCCGCTGGTCGTCCGCTGGCCCGGCATTGCCAAGCCGGGAACCGTCGAGAGCCGCATCGTGTCGAACCTCGATTTCGCGGAGACGATTCTCGAGCTGGCCGGCGTCGACGTGCCCGCCGACATGCAAGGCCGGAGCTTTGTGCCGCTTTTGCGCGGCGAGCCGCCCGCTGATTGGCGCACCAGCTTTTACTACCACTACTACGAGGGTCCGCCCGCCGAGCACACCGTGGCCGAGCACTACGGCGTGACCGACGGCCGCTACAAGCTCATCCACTACTACAAGCTCAACCAGTGGGAGCTGTTCGACCTCGTGGACGACCCCGACGAGCTGCAAAGCATCTACGGCCACCCCAATTACGCCTCGGTGCGCACGCGCATGGAAGCAGAACTCGCCCGCCTGCGCCGCGAGTTGGAGGTGACGAGCGATGACCCGCAATAACCCTTGCGGCGCGGAGGACGAGCGTCATGCGCAAGAAAGGTAACGGCCGCGCTCGCGTCAGGAACAAGCACCGCGGCCGCGTCGACCAGTCGCTCCATGTCCATACGCGGCCGGGGTCGATCCTGATCCCCCCCGGCGCCCAGCCAGCCCTGTTGCGTGTCACCTGCTACGGCCCGGATCGCATCGTCGATAAGCCCAATTGCAGCGTCGGCCAGATTCGCGAGCTCCGCGGCAAGCACCCGGTGATGTGGATCGATGCCACTGGACTGGACGACGCCGCGGCCATCGAGCAGCTCGGCGAGTTCCTCGGCCTCCACCGGCTGGCGCTGGAGGACATGGTCACCATCCCGCAACGCTCCAAAGTCGAGGAGTATCCCGGCCACCTGTTCACCGTGACGCAGATTCCGACGTACAACACCTGCCTGGAGATGGAGCAAGTCAGCATCTTTACCGGCAAGGACTTCGTGCTCACCTGGCGCGAGCATCCGGGCAACGTGTTCGACATCGTCCGCAAACGTCTCCAAGTGACCGGCGGCGTCACGCGCACCGCCGGGGTCGATTACCTGTACTATGCCCTGCTCGACGCGGTGATTGACTCTTATTTCCCGGCTCTGGAGCGCGTCGGCGAAGTCCTCGACGAATTGGATGACGACATCGAGACCAATACAGGCCCAGGCCTCATCCCCAAGATGTCCGACGTTCGCCACGACGTTCGCCAGTTGCGTCGCATCGTCTGGCCGTTGCGGGACGCAATCGATGACCTGGTGAGGCTGCCGCCGGCGATGATCACGCCGGAAACCCTCATCCACCTTCGGGACTGCCACGACCATGCTGTGCAGATCATGGACGCTTTGGAGAACTACCGCGACGCCGGCGCCGACCTCCGCGACTACTACACGTCGGCGATCAGCAATCGACTCAATGAAATCATGAAGATGCTCACGATCATCTCGACGATCTTCATGCCGCTGAGCTTCATCGCCGGCGTGTACGGCATGAATTTCGATCGCATGCCCGAGTTGGCGTGGGACATTGGCTACCCGCTGTCGCTCGCCCTGATGGCGCTCGTCGCCGGCGGACAGCTCTACTATTTCTGGCGTAAAGGTTGGCTCGGCGGTTCGCGCTCCCGGCCGAAGTCGTCGGACAAAGATGCGTCGCAAGTTCGCCCCAGTTAGCCGCGACGCGGCAGCGGAGCGCTCGCGCCAATGAAAACCCTCATCGCCAACGCCGCCGTCGTCCTACCCACCGGCATCGAGCGAATCAATGTGGTCATTGACGGAGTCACTATCGCTGCGATCGACGCCGCCGTCCACACGCGCGCCGACGAAACAATCGACGCGACGGGCTTGCACCTGATTCCCGGCGTGATCGACGACCAGGTCCACTTCCGCGAGCCGGGACTCACACACAAAGAGGACATCCACACGGCCTCGCGAGCTTGCGCCGCCGGCGGCGTGACCACCTTTCTCGAAATGCCCAACACCGTCCCGACTGCGACCACGCAAGAGCGTGTGGACGAAAAACGCCGCCTCGCCGCCGATAAGTCGCTCGTGAATTACGGATTCTATATCGGCGCCACGCCGCACAACATCGCCGACCTCCGCAACGCCGCCTACACGCCGGGCATCAAGATTTTCATTGGCTCAAGCACCGGCGATTTGCTCGTCGACGACCAGGACGCCCTGGAACGAATCTTCGCCGAGACATCGTTGCCGCTCACGGCCCACTGCGAGGACGAGGCGACTGTGCGGGCCAACGCGGAGCGTTTTCGGGGAGTCGCCGACGTGGCCGTCCATTCACAAATTCGCGACCATGCCGCGGCGCTCATCGCCACGCGCCGCGCGCTCGACCTCGCCAAACGCCACCGCCATCGGTTCCATGTGCTGCATGCGTCGACCGGCGACGAGGCCGACTTGCTCGCCGATCACCGGCGCCTGATCACAGGCGAAGCGTGCCCGCACCACCTGCTGCTGAACACAGCCGACTACGCGCGCCTCGGCACGCTCGCCCAGATGAATCCCTCGCTCAAAACGGTCGACGACAATCGCCGCCTCTGGCAGGCGTTGGCCGACGGCTGCATCCAGGTGATCGCCACCGACCACGCGCCCCATACGCTCGTCGAGAAGCAAAAGCCTTATCCGCAATCCCCCTCAGGAATGCCGAACGTCGAGAACAGCCTCGCGCTCATGCTCAACGAGGTGAATCGCGGCCGTTGCACGCTCGAGCAGGTCGTTCACTGGATGTGCGACGCCCCGGCTCGTGTGTGGGACGTCGTCAACAAGGGTCGCATTGTCCCCGACTATGACGCCGATCTGGTGCTCGTCGATATGCGCCGGACGCGCACGATTCGCAACGACGAGCAACTCACCAAATGCCGCTGGAGTGCGTGGGACGGCGCCGAGCTGACCGGTTGGCCGGTGCGAACCTGGGTGCGCGGCCGTGAAGTGTTCCGCGATGGCCGCATCGACGACTCGATCCGCGGCGAGGAAGCCCTCTACGACCACGCCCGCGGCGGCTATTGGGCGACAGAGGGCTGAGCCGCCGGCTGCGGCGGCGCCGCCGCGTTGGCTTCGGTCGCGTACTTTTCCGGCGTCGCCAGGAACTTCGCCTTCTCTTCCGGCCCCTTGAACCGGTACAAAAGCCCTTCGTGCCACACGGCGAACTCCGCAAATCCCGGCGTGCTTTTGCCGCCGTCTTTCAGCGTCACCACGCACGCGCCGCCCGCCGCCAGATCAATCGACGCATACCGCTCCGGTTGTGCGCGAAACGCCTCCTTCCGCTCGGCATCGGCGAACAGGTACAACCGGCCGCGGAAATCGGCCGCGTGAAACGTGCTGCCCCGCACCTTTTCACCGTAGTCGACAAACGAGACGGCGCAATCGCCCCCGAGCGCCGGAATGTACAGCGCGGGATCGGCGAGGAATGCCTCCCGCTCCGTCGGTCCGGCGGTGAAGAAATCGAGACCGCCAATCTCCGCGCGATCGTCGTACCGTCCGCGCACCCAGACGCCTTTGGTCTTGAGCGTCACGGGGCAATAGCCGCCCATCGCCGGCTCCGGTGCAATGGCCGTCTCTTCTTCGCCAGGACTGTCAGGAGCTTCCTTTCCGAGCGACTCAGGGGAACTAGCTTCCGCCGACGGGGCTCCATCGGGAGATGAGCCGATCGACGCCTGCAGCGCCGACTGCCATCCTCTGGCGCCCGGCTGTGCACTCTCGTTCGTGACGACGGACGCCGTCGCAGCGGGCGGCGCTGTGCTTGCCGCGTCGTAGCGCGCCGGTTGCTGGAGATAGAGCCGCTGCTCGTACGCTCCGGCGAACAACCGCCGCATTCCGCCGACGAGCACCGCCGTCTCGGGCAGTCCCGCCGCGTCGCGGCGATATTCCACACGACTGACGATGCACCGTCCGCCATCAGCCAAGTCGGCGTCCGCATACCGCGCCGGATCCGCAACGAACCGACCGCGGGCCTCGTCATTGGCAAAGAAGTGAATCCGCCCCCCGTGAACGATGCCAAACTGCACCTTTCCCGGCACGCGTTTCTTCGTCTCGGCGAAGGTGACCGCACAATCGCCGCTGAGCACCGGTGCGTAGACCGTCGGAGCGGCAACGAAAATGTCGCGCTCTCGCGGACTGGCAAATGCATACTGTCGCCCGTCGAAGTGTGCGCCAAACTGCGGCAGGCCTGACAGCCACTCCCGCTGGTCGCGAAGCGTCACCACGCAGAATCCCTCGGCGGCAAGCGGCAGCGTCGCTGGCGGCGTGAGGGGAGCGAATCGGCTCGCCACCGGCGCCCCAAATCCGACTGCCGCCGGCGCAGCACCCTGCCCCGCGGAGCGGCCGGTCACCGCCAACGCCGCGATGGCGCCAAGTACGCTGAAAAAGACTCGCAATTGCCCATCCATGGCGCCGCCCAGCTTACAGGCGCCGCTCGAATGCCGCGACGCCGAGTTCGCCCGTGTGTGCTATCATGCCCGTTTTTCTGCGGCGAATTTGTCATGGCCCCGAGCAGTTTACGCCTGGCCGTCGTGTCGGGCGCCGGCAGCGGCCTCGGCCGCGCCTTTTGCCTCCGCCTCGCCGCCGCCGGCGGGCATCACGTCGTGGCGATCGACGCCGACGAGATCGCCGGCCAGGAAACGGTCGCCGCGATGCGCCGCCTTCCGTCGGCGCCCGCCGCCGAGTTTGTCCGCCTCGACGTGACCGACTGCGCCGCGTGGCGCCAACTTGCGGACCGCCTCGCGGACGACTGTGAGCGCGCCCGGGTCCCGGCGCCCGATGTCCTCATCAATAACGCCGGCGTGTGCGCCGCGGCCGAGACGCTTACCAGCGACCCAGACCAGTGGCGCCGGATTATGGAAGTGAACTTCTTCGGCGTCCTCAACGGCTGCCAAGCCCTAGGGCCATTGTGGCTCCAGCACGCCGCGCTCCGGCCACGGATCATCAACGTGGCGTCGATCGCGGCATTTCTCCCCGGGCCGTCGATGGGCGCGTACAGCGCGTCGAAGGCCGCGGTCGTCGCGTTGAGCGAGGCCCTCTACGCCGAGCTCCGCCCCGCAGGCGTCGGCGTCACGGTCGTTGCACCGGGCTTCTTCCGCACGGGCCTGCTGGAGCGCGGCGCGTTCTGCACGCCGCGGCACCGCGCTCAGGCCGAGAAGCTCTCCCGAGAAGCCACGTTCACTGCCGACGACGTCGCCCGCATCGCGCTCGCGGCCTCCAGCCGCCGCCAGTTGTACGCCATTATGGGCCGCCGCGCACGGTGGCTTTGCCGACTGAAACGCGTCGCGCCGACGACGCTCATGCGGCTAGTCTCGCGCAACTACCGCCGCACGTTTGGCGTGGGCGGCGAGGCGCCGCGTCACGATTGATGCGGCGCCGTGGGGCGTGGGATACTACGTGCTCGCCGGGGCGAGACGACCCGGCTCGCTCCTGATTTTTTGCAATCCAAGATCGAAAGGCCAAAATCGCCGCGATGCTCCACCTTCAATCTCCCACTTCAGAACGATGGCTCGCGCAGGTCGACGCCCACCTCGACGAGGTGCTCATCAACCACGCCCATTGCGAGAAGAAGGCCGCCGGCACGGCCCTCAACCTGATCTTCCACTACGTCGAGGACCGCGAGTTGTGCCGCGAGATGACGGCGATCGTCGCGGAGGAACTCGAGCACTTCCACATGGTGCTCGACCTACTGGAGCGCCGCGGCGTGCGGTTCCGTCGGCTCAAACCGAGCCAGTATGGCCGCAGGTTGAGTGACCTGGTCCGCAAGCAGGAGCCGCAGCGGGCCGTCGACCGACTCCTCGTGGCGGGCCTCATCGAGGCCCGCAGTTGCGAGCGGTTCCAAGCCTTGGCAGAGCACGTCGCCGACGCCAAGCTGGCCGCGTTCTACCGCGGCCTGTTCGAGTCGGAGGCCCGCCACCACGCCACGTATACGCGGCTGGCGAAGCATTTCGCTCCGGATGCGGTCGTCGACCAGCGGCTCGAAGAGCTGTACGCCGCCGAGGCCGCGATTATCGCCGAAGGCGAACCGCTGGCGCGGATGCACAGTTAGGTGCAACGACCTGGTTAGCCGCGACGCGGAGTCTGCGAAGCGGAGCGCGGGCAGCGCGTCGAGCGCGCTCCGCTACGGCGGAC
>JBIOVA010000102.1:0-16020 GCA_044867485.1 Lacipirellulaceae bacterium
GCGCCTCGCGCCTCGACGGCGTACCCTGGCGTCACTTGCGGCCCGCGGACGATCAGCTCGCCGATTGTGCCGGGGGGCAGTTCCTCCGCGTCATCAAGCGACGCGATTGGCTCGTCCGCGATCCGGATCACGCGCCAGTCGATTGAGTCGAATTTGCGGCCGACGCACACGCCGGCGCCGACGGCCGTTTTCGCCGCCGTTTCGTTGAGCACCTCGCGGGCCTCGATCGTCGAAATGGGGAGCGCTTCGGTGGCGCCGTACGGCGTGTGCATCTCGGCGTCGGCGTGGACGCACGCCAGCGTGCGACGCAGAACTTCGGCGGGCACGGGAGCGCCGCAGGAGAACACTTTTCGCAATGTGGGAATGCGTTTGCCGGTTTGCTCGCAGTGGCGGCTGAGCTTGTCCCACACAGCCGGCGACGCAAACGCCTGCGTGACTCGCCACTGGTTCGCCGCGGTGAGGAGCTTCCGCGGATCGGCCGACGCGGGCCGCGAAAAGTTCATTTCGGGGAACACGGTCGTGACGCCCATCGCCGAGTTGAACAGGCCGAATAGGGCGAAGCATGCGAGGTCGACGCCGCCGGGCTGCAGATCGTACGCGCGTTGGATTTCCGCGACCTGCGTTTCGAACATGCGGTGCGAGTACAGGACTCCCTTGGGCGGCCCAGTGCTGCCGGACGTAAAGATGATGGCCGCGGGATCGTCGGCGTGCGTCGTGGGCAACTCCGCGGCGCTTGTGCGCCCTCGTCGCAGCAATTCTCGATATGTGACTCCGCCCCAGAACCAGCGGCGGCCCACGGTCACGTTGATCGCGGCGCGCAGGAACCGCCGCCGTAGAACGGTGCGCACGGCCTGCGCCCGGCTCACGGCGACGAACCCGTCGGGGGCCACTTCGGCGAGGCAATTGACCAGATGCAAACGGCCCATGCCGGGGTCAACGAGCACGGTGGTCGCTCCGCTACGGAGCAGTGCGAACACGAGTTTGACGAATTCGACCCCGGGCGGCACGAGCAGCGCCAGACGCGTGCCGGAACGCACGCCAAGGTCGACAAGTGCGCGGGCCAGCGCAGCGGCGTCGGCGTCGAGTTCGGCGAAGGAGCACGTCGCGTATCCGTTGCGACGCGGGCTAGCCACGGCGATCGCCTCCGGCACTTGCGTCGCAAAATGCGCGAGGCGTCCCGCCACGTTGACGTGGGCGGAAAGGCTCGTCTCGGGAGCGTGGAGGCTCGAAACCGGCATGCGACCATTGTGGTCGAGCATGCGATGCCGCGGAAGCGTTCCATGCGACACTTAGCCCCCGGTCACTGACCAGAGGCTCAATGAGCGACATGCGCCAAGACCCGCCCCGCCACATCGACGCCCGTCACGCCCGCCAGTGCGCGCCATCCCGGTACGGCGTTGACCTCCAGCGCGTATAGCCGGCCGTCGCGACCGGGGAGCAGATCGACGCCCGCAACGCTCGCTCCGACGGCGGTCGCGGCTCGGCGAGCGAGTTGGGCTAGTTCGAGCGTGACTTCCAGCGGCTCGGCCTTGGCGCCAAGGCTGATGTTCGTGCGCCAATCATCGGGATTGACCCGCCGCATTCCGAGCACCTCGTCGCCGACGACGAGCAGGCGCCAATCGACGCCGTCGTGGGGGACGAACTGCTGAAGGTACAGCACGGCGCCGATTTGCTCCAACGCGGTGAAGACACGGCGTGCGATCGCCGCGTCGGTCACGCGCGTGATGCCGCGGCCCTCGCCGCCGAACAGCGGCTTGACCACGACGTCGCCGCCGAGCCACTCGAACGACGCGAGCGCGTCGGCGGTCGTTTGGCACACGGCGGTCGGCGGCACGAGCAGGCCCGCCGCTTGCAAGCGAGCCGTGGCGAGGTATTTGTCGACGGCCGCTTCGATCGCCTTGGCTGGATTGACGACGGCGACGCCCGCCGCTTCCAGGCGTGCAAGGGCGTCCATGCGGAACACGATCTGCTCGAGGCTTCCCGGCGGCATCGACCGCACGAGGACCGCGTCGTACACGAAGCTGCCAGCTTCGTGAGCCTCATTCTGTTGAATCTGGCGCCCAACGGGACGGACGAAGCTAGCAGCTTCGTGTACGCCTCCTCGCATGCGGACGGCGAGGCTTTTGTAGGAGATGGGCGTCAGGACGTGGCGATCGCCTGCGGCGCGCCGCAGGTCGCGGTAATACCAACTGTCGGCGGCGGCAAGACAGGCGATGTGCATCGGGGAGCGTCTAACCCCCACGCGTGCCGAACGACTGCTCCAGCAGGTCGGCGTTCACGCTGCCGAATCGGAACGAATTCCCGGTATCTAGGTTCACGAAGGTGATCTCGGCTGGACTGAATAACAGCGGATCGACGCGGTAAAAATCGTGGTTGTACGCGGCGAGCGTCTCGGCGAACGGCCGGCCGTAGTCGGGCGAGGCGTTGCTCGGCGTCCGCGGGCCGATCTCCTCGAGCGACGCATCGTCGCCTCGGCAATACAGAGTTACGCGGCCGCCGTAGAGGATCGCGTCGTTCGTGCGGCCGATCGCGGCGACGTCGTCATCCAGCAGCGGCGCCAACGGAGCCGAGCCGGCGCCGCGGACGATTCGTGTGAGATCGAACTTCAGCTCGTGCAACTTGTGCAGCGCGGTTTCGACGCTGCGAGCGACGATCTGCAGCGTGCCAGCCATGCTTCGCGTCGGCGCCACCAGCAACGTGAGTTTGTCTGGCGCCACGCCGCACTTGGCCGCGATTTCTTCGCACACCGCCGGCGGGGGGAGCTTGCCTGATTCCAATACGCCGACGCACTCATTAGCCGATTCGTGGTAACCGAGGTCCGCAAACAGCGGCTCGCGCGCCGCCGCGGCCCGCATCGGCCCCGAACCCATTGCGAAGTATTTTTCCCCTTTGATTTCCCATCCCGCGTATTGCGATGCCAGGCACGCCAACACGGGTTGATCTGTGGTCACGACGATCTGCGGCCAGGCGTTTTCGATGGGAGAAGCCATTTGAACATTGCCGAAGCCAGCGAGGCACACGCGGGCCAGGAACAGACCTGCCGCGGTTCCCCCCGCGGCGGCAATGCCGAAGTCGACGACCAGCGCGCCATTGTCCAAGCGTTGCGGTTTGACGCGCAGCACCTCGGCCTCACTGGTCAGGATTTCGCAAAGCGCAGCGGCCCGTGCGTTGAGGTTCATGGCAGGTGCGAGAATAGCACCGGCCGAGGCGTAGCAACAGCGGCTGACAGTTAGCGCTGCAGTCGATCGAGCTTGAGGACCGAGCCGATCTGGGGGACCGGTATGCCCTCGAGCGGCGTCTTGCCGCCCAGGAGTCCGGTCAATTGCCCGACCAGCTGCTGGTCCTCGCCCAGTTTGGCGAGCAGTTCCTGCTGGGCTTCATTCCGTTTTGCATCGAGCTTGGCAAGCTGCTCGTCGACTTTGCCCTGCACTTTGGCGACCAGGCGGTCGCGGCGTTCAGCGAGGTACCGCCGCACGGCGCCGTTGATCCCCTCCGCCAATTGCGGGCCAAGGTTCGATTCGATCGTCCACTGGGGCTTGCGCAGCGTGCCGCCGAGCCGCACCTCGGCTTCCATGCGGTCGACCTCGCGGAGTGATTCGGCGAGCATCGCGGCTAGCCGATCGTCGCGCAGCGCCGGCGTGCGTGCTTCGAGCGTCGAGGATTGCTTCAGCGTGATGACTCCGGACAGCGCGTCGCCGTCGAGGTGCACTTCGGCGTTGATTGACGCCTCGCCCGCGGCCACGCTGACCGCCAGCTTGTCCGCCTGACCGAGCGTGCGCTGGCCGAGCGCCAGGTGCGGGCAGTCGAGCGTGAGCGTGTCGTGCGGCACGGCGTCGCGGCGGTCGATGGTCACGACGAGGTCGCCGTCAATCGCCCCGGTACTCGTGAGGCTTAACTGCATCGGCTGGTCATGGAACTGCGGCTCGGAGGCCGCGTCGGTCAACAAGCCGGTGATCTCCAGCGACCGCCCGTCCAATCGGGCCGTGCCGGCCAGCGCGACGCGCTCGATGAGGCACTTGGGAAGCCGGCGGTCGACGAACAAGACGTTGGTCCCCCGCGCTCGCGAGGGACGTTCGATTTTGGACTTGGGCGCCCACGCGCGGAACGTGTTCACCCAGCCGACGGTTTGCGAGATGTAGCCGTTGGCCACGTCGCCCAGCAGGTACTGGCTGAGCTGCGCGCCGTCGGTCTTAGCCATCTTGGCTGCGTCGCGGAGGAACTGCTCGTCCTGCTTGCGGGCTGCGTCGACCGCCAGGCGGTCGGCCTTCGCTTGGGCGGGTAGCCCTTGCAGCTCGGCGAGCGTGGTCTTGAGCTCGGCCTGCGTGGCGGCGAGCTGCTTTTGCATGCCTTCGATCTGCGGCAGGCTGCGCAAGGGGTTCTTCTTCGCCTCGCGGAAGTCGGCTTCGATTAGTTTGGCGCGCGTCCGCAGCTCTTCGGCCCGGGACTTGAGCGTCGCGTATTGCTGTTGCCACCGGTCTTCCAATTCACGGACGACGCGGAGCGTGGCGAGCTTGGATTCGAGGTCCTCTTCCACGCGGCCCTGAAGTCCGTTGAACCACTCGGTGGCCGATTCGCTTGCGGCGGCGACCAGCGGGTCGAACATCGACGGGCCTACTTCGGCGTCGGTTTTTTCGCTGATTTCAAGGACGCCGGATGCGGCGCGCTCCGTATCGAACCGAAGCCCGCGCACCAGTCCGCTGGTGACCACGAGCCGTTTGTGAGCGAGCGCTGCGAAGTCGAAGTTCAAGTGGAGGCGTTCCGCCTCGGCGATGTTGCGCATCGGCTTCTGCGGATTGGCCGCGGCGAAGCCCTCGATGGAGATCCGTCCGTCGAGCAGCGAGGTCGACAGCTCGGCCACTTCGACCTTGGCGCCAAGGGCCGCTTCGCCACCGGCAACGATTGCGTACTTCAGCAGCGGGTCGAGGCCGTACCGCACGGCGAGCACCAGCGCCGCCACGACCACGACGCGTGGCAGCACATATTTCCAGCGGAAGGCCGCTCGCAACGCGAGGACCCGGCGCGGTACGGCAGAAAGTTTGGGGCGTTTCATCCGTCGAGCCCCCATTGAGCGCCCAGCTCGGCGCCGCGCAGCCAGCGGATCACCTTGTATTGCATCAGCCAGGCGGTGACGCGCGGCTGGATGCGCTCGCCGCCCAGGTGTGCCAGCCGGTACGTCGGATAGAGCAGGTACAGTCCGATGAGCACCTGGCCCATCACGACCGTGTTGTTGAAACCGATCCACGGCCCCAGCGGCATGTCGTACAGCGACGTGAACGCCGCGCGCGCGGGGTCCCACAAGAGTACAGCCGCGCCCAGCCGGTGGGCGAAGTCGTCCAGCGCCCAGCCGACGTACGAAAACAACCCGATGGCCAGCAGTCCGGCGGCGCGGTTGACTCGCAAGGCACACAGGACCATCGCCAGCAACATCGCCAGCAGCGTGCCTTTAGGCAGGAGGCCGACCGTCATTCCCAGGACGAAGCCCCAGGCGGTTTGCCGCGGCGAGTCATTTGCCGTCAGCGCCTGGGCGAGTAGTCGCAAGGGGCGCAGCAGAAAGTTGAGCATGGGCCCACCATCGAAGCGATAAGACAGGTGACAAGCGACGAGTTTGCCGGCTGTCACTCAGTTATCGGCGCGGAGGGTGCGCGGAACACATGAAAATTGCCGCGCGGAGTGCAAGCAGAGCATGCACATGGCGAGGGTGCCACTGCTGGCTTGCCAGCAGTGCGAAGCGGGTACCCGGCGCCCACTGCTGGACGAGCCAGCAGTGGCACCCGATGACTTCCCGTGCCCCACACCCCCACGCCCTCACTCCGATGCGGCTGGGGGCGGGGACGCCCCGGCTCGCTGGGACGTTTCGGAGAAGGCCTCGGGGGGAGATGCGGCGGCGTCGACGCCGCCGGCGCGCAAGAATGCGACTAGGTCGAGCAACTCGCTGTCATTCAGCGTGTTCAACAGTCCCGAGGGCATCAGCGACGTTTCCGACGGATACTGCTCGTCGATCTCGTCCCGGCGGATCGAAATCTCCTTCTTCGGGTCGAGCATGTCGGTGCTCACCAGCACCACGTTCTCCGACAAATTCGTCACGCGGCCGACGACCATCCGGCCGTTGGTCTCAAAGACCATCTGCCGGTATTGGTCGCTCACCTCGTGATTCGGCTCGATGATCGCCCGCAGGATGTCGCGGACGCCGAACCGGCGGCCCACGCCAGTGAGGTCCGGCCCCACGGACGAGCCCTCGCCGGCGACGCGGTGGCAGTTGTAGCAGGTGGCGGCGGAGAACATCTGCCGGCCGTTGGCCAAGTCGCGCGGCGTCGCGTCGGCCTCGGCCAGCGCCGCGGCTTCGTCGAGCGTCCACTCTTTCACGAACGTTCTGGCGAGAGTCGCCTGCTGCGGTGAGTTTTCCACCAGCGGCTTGGCGAGTCGCTCGGCCAGCGCCGCGCGATCCTCTGCCGAAAAGCTCGCGACGAACCGCTGTCGGGCCCCGGCGATGTAGCCGAAGTACGACCGCCCCCCGCCGCGGGCGCCGAAGCGGTCGAACCAGTCGAGCACGTGAACGCGCTGCGCGCGGGTCCAGCCCGAAGTCATAGCGCTCAGCGACATCGCGGCGTCGATTCCTTCTTCCTGCGTGGCGGCGCGGTCGAGCACCGTAATCAGCCGCGTCACAAGGTCGGACGCCCCGAGGCGGATGAGCACGTGCGCTAACTCGCGGTCGACCAGGTGATCGCCCGTGGGGAACTGCGAGTCCAGCGCGGCGATCAGCCGCTGCCGCGTCGCATCGGGCAGTGGATCGAAGCGGATGATCCCCAACGCCGCGGCTCGCAACAGGGCCAGCCGGCGGTCGCGATTGGCGCTGTCGAACGAGATGCCGGCAAGCGACTCAGCCCAGCGATTGGCGATGCTCGGCGGACCGGAACGGGCCAGAGCCAACAGCGCGGCGATTCGCGCGTCGGGATTCTGTTCGTTGATCGCTCGTTCGCGCCACTCGTCGACCGGCTGCTGCTCGATCGCCACGCGGGCCGCGTAGCGAATGAAGCGATCGGGATGGGCCAGATGCGGCCAGGCTTTGTCGACGGCCCCGGGTTGCGGGCCGGAGTGGAATTGCTCCAGCGAACGACGAAGCTCGCGCGCGGCGGCGGTTGTTGGGTCGGACGCCGGGGGCGAGGACGCCCCGGCTCGCCCTAGATCGGAGGCGGCTTCGGAGTCTGCCACGATGCGGTAGAGCGCCGACTCGCTCTGCCGACCGCCCACGGCGAAATACAGCGCTCCATCCTGCGGTCGCACGACCATATCGGTCACCGCCAGCGGCATCGCCGAGGCGAAACGCTCGACTTCGCCGCGGTACGACGAGCCGTCCCGCGTCAGATGAATCGCGTAGATGTTGCCGTAGCTCCAATCGCCGGCGAACAACGCTTGCTGATACTGCGAGGGAAACTTCGTCCCCGTCCCGAAGGCGATTCCCGTCGGCGAGCCCGGCCCCACGTCGGCCACGGTCGGCAGCGAGTCGGGGAAGTACTGCGGCCACGGCGCGTTGCCGGCCCGCCAGCCGAACTCGCTTCCGCTGGTCACATGGCAGACGCGCGTGGGGCGATACCACGGCGTGCCGATGTCCCATTCCATATCGGAATCGAACGTAAACAACTCGCCGTCGGCGTTGAACGCAATGTCGTACGCGTTGCGGTAGCCTACGCTGAACAATTCGAGGTTCCGGCCGTCGAGGTTCATGCGGGCGACCCAACCGGCGGGCGCCCGGATTTCATTGGCGTGGCCCATCGGGTCGTTCAGCCGCGGCAAGAGTTGGTCCTCGCCCCACCGCGGCGGCGCCAGCGACCGCGTGAACATCGGTGGCCCGGTGAAATTGCCGCACACCACATACAGCGATTGGCCATCCGGCCCCAGCACCACGGCGTGCGGTCCGTGCTCGCCTTCGCCTTGGAAGACGCGAAGCTGCTCCATGCGGTCGTACTGGTCGTCGTCGTTGGTGTCGCTTAGCCGGTAGAGGCCGGAGGAGAAAGCGCCGAGCTTGCCGTTCATGACCACGTACAGCTTGTCGCCCACGACGAGCAGGCCCTGGGCCATGCCGACGCTCATGGGGATCTGTTCGACCTTGGTTTGCGCGGCGTCGGCGCCCAGCGGGGACGGTTCCACGCGGTACAGGGCCCCATACTGATCAGACGCGATCAGCCGCCCCTTGGCATCAACGGCCAGGTTCACCCACGATCCCTGCGTGGAAAGCGGCACCGAATAGACCAACTCGGCGCGAAAGCCTGGCGGAAGCTTGATGTCGCCGACCGGGACGCCCCAGGCATCGGACGCCGAGAGCCACAACACTGCAACCGCGACCACATATCGCCCCGGCCGACGCTGTGGTGCTTCGGAAGAGACCATCGACGTGGAAGTCCGGATGCGTGCTGGGGAAAGGGCGGTTGGAGAGAAGCGAGGCGGCGCGAGCGCCGTCCCGTCGCAGTCGTCGATCATAGCCGACGCGCCGCCGTCGCGCAAGGCGTGATTGAAACGTCGTCGAGCGCCCGGCTGTTTCGCAAATTCGCGCAATTTCGGGCGAGTGGGTAGGAAAGCTGTGGGGATTCCGACGACCGCTACGAAGCGCTGCAAAATGGTCTAAGATGATTGTTGCACGTCGCGCACTCCGGGTGTTGCCGTGCGCATTGAAAAATCCTTGTCGACTTTTGCGACTCCCCTATGCCGAGCGTCCTCGCCGTTTTTCGCCGTCCGGGGTTGATCGCAGCGGTGCTCGCCCTCGCCATGGCCGGGTGGGCCGCGGCGGACTGGTATCGCGCCGAACCCGTCGCCGCCTTGCGGCAGGCCACATACGTCGGCCGCGACTCCTGCATTCGCTGCCATCAGCCGGAGGCGGCCGCGTGGCACGGCTCGCACCACGATCGGGCGATGGAGATCGCCGACGGCCAGTCCGTGCTGGGCGATTTCAACGACGCCGTGTTCACCCGCTTGGGGGAAACGACCCGTTTTTTCCGCGACGGCGACAAATACATGGTCAATGCCGAGGGCCCCGACGGCGCCAATCACGACTACGAAGTGAAATGGACGTTCGGCGTCGATCCGCTCCAGCAGTACATGGTCGAACTGGCCGACGGGCGGGTGCAGGTGCTTCGCGTGTCGTGGGACGTGCGCAAGAAGGAATGGTTCTTCGTGTCGCCGCCCGACGCCCCCGATGAGCGAATCGAAGCCGGCGATCCCCTGCACTGGACGGGCCTGGCGCAGAACTGGAACACGATGTGCGCGGAGTGCCACTCGACAGACTTCCATAAGAACTTCGACCTGGCGACCAACTCGTACCACTCCGAGTTTGCCGAGATCGACGTAAGCTGCGAAGCGTGCCACGGCCCGGGGAGCCTACACGTCGATTTGGCGGGGCGTCGTTCGTTGTTCTGGGATCGCAACGTGCGGTACGGGCTGACCAACACGCTCAAGGGCGCCAGCAACGTGGCGCAAGTCGAGTCCTGCGCCCCCTGCCACTCCCGCCGGGCGATGATTCACCCCAACTACCGCGCCGGCGACGACTTCTACGACCACTTCGATCCCGTACTGCTCTACAACGGCTTGTATTTTCCCGACGGGCAGATTCAGGACGAGGTGTACGAATTCGGCTCGTTCACGCAGAGCAAGATGTACCACGAGGGCGTTCGGTGCACCGACTGCCACAACCCGCATTCGCTGGAGTTGAAGTACGCGGGTAACCAGTTGTGCACGCAGTGCCATCAGCCGGGCAAGTACGATGGGCCGGCGCACCACCATCATCCGAACGCCGTGGCGGACGCCCCTGAGACGCAATGCGTTTCGTGCCACATGCCCACCCGCACCTACATGGTGATCGACGACCGCCGCGACCACAGCATCCGCGTGCCGCGGCCCGACCTGTCGGCCAAGCTTGGTACGCCCAACGCCTGCAACCAGTGCCATGTGAAACCGGACGAAGATGCGGCCTGGGCCGCGGCCAAGGTCGTCGAATGGTATGGCGAGAAGCGCCCCGACGATCCGCACGATGCCACGGCGCTCGACGCGGCCCAGAAGGGCTTGCCCGAGGGTGAGTCGCTGCTGGGCGACGTGCTGCGGCGCAAAGAAACGCCCGACCTGGTGCGGGCCACCGCCACCTCGCTCCTGGCGGCGTACCCCACGATGAAAAGCGATCGGCTGCGACGCGAGGAGCTCCATCACCCCAGCCCGGTCGTCCGCGCCGCCGCGGTGCGCGGGCTGACCGCCGACTCGCCGGCGCGGCTCGTGCTCCAGGTCCGACCGCTGCTCAGGGACCCCGTGCGGGCGGTGCGCGTGGCGGCGACGACGCGGCTGATCATGGCGGCCGCGCAACTGGCGGACAGCGAGCTGCGCGGCGCTCTGGAGGAAGCCATCGCCGACTTCCGCACCGGCCAGCAGGTGAACCTCGACCGCGTCGAGGCGCACATGAGCCTGGCCTCGCTCGCCGAGCAGTTGGAAGACGCCGAGGGTGCGATCGCGTCGTTCCGCTCGGCGATCCGCGTCGAACCGTACCGCGCCGGCCCGCGCCGCGAGTTGGCCCGGCTGCTGGAGTTGGTCATCAACGATCCGCAGCGCGTCGCACTCCGGGATAAACTCCGCGTGGACGAGGAAGAAATCCGCCGGCTTCGCGTCCAGGAGGTCGACCTACTCGCGCGAGACGCCGAACTGCTGCCCGCCGACCCACAGCCGCGCTACGACCGGGGGATGATTCTCTACCTTCTGGGCGAGCTCGACCAAGCGCGCGAGTCGTTCGAAGACGCTGTTCGCGTAGCGCCCAACTCCTACGATTCGCTCATGGCATTGGCCCTCATTTGTGAGAAACAAGAGCGGTGGGAAGACGCCGCCCGGGCGATCAAGGCGATGTCGGAACTGCAGCCCGACGCGCAGGATTGGCGCGCCGTGCTGTTGCACATGCGCGACACGATCAAGGCGCAAGAAGCGGCCAATGCCGCCGACGCGCCGCCAACCGAACAAGAGCAACCATCCAACGCCAACTAGCCGGAGGGCCACGCCCTCCAGAGGCGCCGCGCGCCCAACGAGAACTTCAATTGATCGCAGGCCGCATGCCCGCCCACCAACAATCCCTGTTCGACGCCGAGCCGGAGGCGTGGGAGCTTGACGCCGCGGAATTGCGGCCGGTGGCGACGGTGGTGCTCGCCACGGGGCCCGAGGGGCCGTTCGACTACGAGATTCCCGAGGGCTTGGCCGACGCGTCGCGTCCCGAGCGGTTTGTCGAACCCGGCCGCCGCGTGCGCGTGCCGTTTGGCCGCGGCAATCGGCCCGTCGTGGGCTACTGCGTCGAGACGGGAACGAAGCCCGCGGGCCGGCGGCGGCTCAAGGCCGTGGCAGGCGTTGTTGACGCGCGGCGGTTGTTCTCGCCGGCGATGCTGCGGCTCACCCATTGGATGGCGGACTACTACCTCTCGTCGTGGGGCCAGGTGCTCGAAGCCGTGGCCCCTGCCGCAGTGCGGCGGTTGGCTGGCACGCGCGAAGTGAAGCTGCTGCGCGTCGACAAAGGCGTGACCAGCCGGCTAACCGAGTTGAAGTTGCGTTCCCCCCAACAACGCAAGGCACTGGAAACGCTCGCGGCCAGCGACCGCGCACTCACCGCAATCGAGTTAGCACAAAAGGCCGGCTGCACCACGGCGCCAATCCAGGCGCTGGTGAAGGCGGGCCTCATTGAGGCGGCTAAAACGCGAGTCCCCTCCGGCTCCCTTCCCCTTGCGGGGAGAGCTGGGGAGGGGGGGGGCGCCGAGAAGAAACTCTCCCTCAACCCCGACCAGCGCGCCGCTCTCGACTCAATCCTTGCCGCTCTCGAATCTCAACAACCTCACGGCCTGCTCCTCCACGGCGTCACTGGCAGCGGCAAGACCGAGGTCTACCTCCAAGCCATCGAGCGGGTGGCCAGTTTCGGCCGGCAGTCCATCGTGCTCGTGCCCGAGATCAGCCTCACGCCGCAGACGGTGCGGCGGTTCGCCGCGCGGTTCGACCGCGTCGCCGTGCTCCACAGCCACATGACCGACGTGGAGCGCCATCAACACTGGCAGGCGATCGCCCGCGGGGAGGTGCCGGTGATCGTCGGCGCCCGCAGCGCGGTGTTCGCGCCCACGCCGCACCTGGGGCTCATCGTCATCGACGAGGAGCACGAGACCACGTTCAAGCAGGACTCGTCCCCGCGGTATCACGCCCGCGACGTGGCGTGGCAGCGCGCTCAGGCCGAACGCGTACCGCTCGTGCTGGGCAGTGCGACGCCGTCGCTTGAGTCGTGGCAGCGCGCGGCGACGGGCGAGTTCCAACTGTTGTCGCTTCCCAAGCGCGTGCTCAACCTGCCGATGCCGCAGGTCATGACCGTCGACCTCCGCGACCCCGGCCAGACTCGGTTCAGCCGCGGCGCCATCAGCCGGCCGCTCCACCAGGCGATGACCGCCGCGCTGCGCGACGGCGGGCAGGTGATCCTGTTGCTCAATCGCCGCGGGTTTGCCACGCACATCCAGTGTCCCGCGTGCGGCTACGTGCTGAAGTGCGAACACTGCGACATGGCGCTTACCTTTCACCGCCAGCACAACGCGGCGCTGTGCCACTCCTGCGACCACGAAGCGCAGCCCCCCGCGGCCTGCCCCGACTGCAAGTCGCCGGCGATTCGTTACGGCGGCCTGGGCACGCAGAAGCTCGAGATGGAAGTGCGGACGCGGTTTCCCGAGTACGCGAGCGCGCGGATGGACGTCGATTCGATGCGCCAGCGCGGCAGTCACGACACGGTGCTCAGCGCCTTCCAGCGCGGCGAGATTCGCATCCTGCTGGGCACGCAGATGATCGCCAAGGGGCTCGACTTCCCCAACGTCACGCTGGTGGGCGTCGTCAACGCCGACACGGCGCTGCACCTGCCGGACTTCCGCGCCGCCGAGCGCACGTTCCAGCTCATCGCCCAGGTGGCCGGCCGCACGGGCCGCGGCAAGCAGGGCGGCCGCGTGTTGGTGCAAACGCTCAGCCCCGACCACCCGGCGATCGCCGCCGCCGTGCGGCACGATTTCCAGAAGTTCGCCTTCCACGAGCTGGCCCTCCGCCGCGCCGGCGGCTACCCGCCGTTCTCGGCCATGGTTCGCCTGGTGGTCCGCGGCCCGCAGGAGGCGGTTGCCCGCGAGACGGCTGCGCACCTGGGCGATCGGGTGCGCAAGGCCGTAGCGGGCGACGCATCGATCCGCGTCCTGGGCCCCGGCGCTGCGCCGATCGCCCGCCTCCGCGGCGAACACCGGTTCCAGCTCCAACTCCAGGCGCCGGAATCCGCCGTCCTGCAAGCACTGGTGCGCGAGGCGACCCAGTCGTTCGACCCACCCGACGACGTGCGGTGGACCGCCGACGTTGACCCGTGGGATATGCAGTGAGAGGAAGGCGGGAGGCTGTCGACTGTAGGCTGTAGGAAGAGGAGATCGGACTGCGCGACCTTTGGCTTGCACTTGGTGGCACGCGCAAATTCACCCTACAATACAGTCGACGCGGGGCAGCAGCGCCATTTCTCCGCGCCTACGGTCTCCAGCCTACAGTCTCCAGCCTTCCCCCTTGAGCTACCGCACCGTCAAACGCGTTCTGGGTGAGAGCAACCTCGCCCGCAAATGCCTGTGGCTCTTTGCCGCGTGCATGTTGGTGCTCGTCGCCGGCAGCTTTTGGTGGTACGGTTCCCAGACGGATCAAATCGTTTACCAGCTCAATCGCTTCGTCGGCAGGCAGCTTGTCGAGATCGCGATGCAGGACGCTCACAAGAGCGTTTATGTAACCCAGTCCGGCGTAGGCACGCCCAACGACGCAGGGAATGACGACGACATCGCCGACTCCATCCGCCGCGATCTCAACTGGAATTGGCAGATTCTCTACCCGAACAATCCTGACGGCCTCAAGCGTCCGACGAGCGGGGAGGAGTGGAGTTGGATGACTCAGTGGGAGCAGATCGGCAAGACGCTCGCCACGGACGACGCGATTGACGAGGCGTTTCAGTCCGCGCAATCTCCGGACGAAGACTTGAGCCGCGAGAAGCCTAGCGGCAGCCCCGGTCGGTACACCTACTATGAGCCGCGATTCGCCAAGTCGCGATGCATCACCTGCCATCAAACGCCCGGCATCCACCCGCATCGGGCGAATTGGAAAGTGGGCGATTTGATGGCCGTCGTCCGCGTCGAAATGGACACCAAGGACGCCCGCGAGCTGCAGTACGCCAACCGCGCGCTGCTCATCACCTTGGGCATCGTGACCGTGGTCCTGGCCGTGGGCGCCATGTGGGTCATCATCCGCTACATCATCATCAAGCCGTTGGCCCACCTCCGCGACGTGAGCGACGCGGTGCGCCGCGGCGACATCGAGCAACGGGCCGTCATCCACACCGGCGACGAGTTCGAGGAGCTGGGCGCCGCGTTCAACCGCATGCTCCGCCAACTGCTCCGCCAGCAGGACGAGCTGCGGGCCGTCAACGGCGAGCTCGACGGCAAGATCGACGAGCTGGCCCAGGTGAACATGCAGCTCTTCGAAATGAACAAGGTCAAGAGCGACTTCCTCGCCACCGTGAGCCACGAGCTCCGCACGCCGCTCAACAGCATCCTGGGCTTCAGCGACCTGCTGTCCTCGGCAAAAACCCTCGAAGAAAAACAGCGCCGCTATGCCGGCAACATCGAGCGCTCCGGCCGGCAACTGCTCGACATGATCAACGACATGCTCGACCTGGCGAAAATCGAGAGCGGCCGGATGGAAGTGCGGCCGATGGAATTCGACGTCGGCGCCGTGGTCATGACGCAGTGCGATTTATTCCGGCCGCTGTCGGAGAAGAAGCACATCGAGCTGGACTGCGAAATCGCCCAGGATTTGCCGCCCATCCTGCAGGACCGCGGCAAGATCGAGCAGATTCTCAACAACCTGCTGTCGAACGCCGTGAAGTTCACCCCCGACGGCGGCCGCATTCATGTCACGTGTCGGCAGGACCGCCGCGGCGACTTGCGGCTCATCATCGCCGACACCGGCGTGGGCATCAGCGAGTCGGAGCAGCAGGCGGTGTTCGAGAAATTTCGCCAGGGCGCCAGCGTGCTGGCCGGCGGCGACGCCATGAAGCGCGAATACTCCGGCAGCGGCCTGGGGCTGTCGATCGTCCGCGAGCTGGCCCGGCTCTTGGGCGGCGACGTGACGCTCGAAAGCGAATTGGGCCGCGGGAGCGAGTTCACCGTGATCCTGCCGTGGAGCGTCTCTGAGCCGGTCGGCGGCGCGGGAACGCTGGGCGACGAGCTCCGCCAACTCGCCGGCGCCGCCCGCACGACCGACGAAGGCGCGGGCATCTGACCTCCGCCCTGCTAGCGCCTCCAGTCTACAGCCTAAAGCCTACAGCCTTCCCTCATGTCCGACGCCCCTGAAGTCCTGCTCTACACCGACGGCGCGTGCAGCGGCAACCCCGGCCCCGGCGGCTGGGCGTTCATCCTCATTCACCCAGCCACCGGCAAGACGCTTGAGCGCAGCGGCGCCGAACGCGAGACCACCAACAACCGCATGGAGCTGATGGCGGCGATCGAGGGCTTGTCCACGCTGAAGCGACCCACGAGCGTCGAGCTGTTCACCGACAGCGTCTACGTGGGCAAGGGGCTCACCGAGTACCTCCCCAAGTGGAAGGCCAACGGCTGGCGCCGCAAGGAGGGCAACAAATTCGCTCCCATCAAGAACGAGGAATTGTGGCGCCGCCTCGACGCCCTCGCCTTGAAGCACCAGGTGAAATACACCCGGGTGGCCGGCCACAGCGGCCACCCCGAAAACGACCGCGTCGACGAGCTCGCCGTCGCCGCGTATCAGAAGTATCTTCGGCCAAATTGAAAGCCGCAGAGAAAAACTCACCACGACGACACGACGAGCACGACGAGGGGACATGGAATTGACAGGATAACAGGATCGGCAGGATTCACAGGATCAATGCCTTTGACTTGTATCCTGTCAATCCTGTTCCATCCTGTTATCCCGTCAATTCAAGTCTCCTTACGTCGTGCCCGT
>JBIOVA010000103.1:0-6620 GCA_044867485.1 Lacipirellulaceae bacterium
TGAAACGCCAGCAGCTTCTGCGGATCGAAGCTCGCCGGCGCCTTGTTCACCCGCTCCAGCGAAAACAGTTCGATCATTTCCGCCCGCGTGAACTCCTCGCGCTCGCCGTCGAGCGACCAACCCAACAGCAGCAGGTAGTTGAGCACCGCCTCGGGCAGGAAGCCGATCTGCTCGTAGAAGTCGACGATCACCGGGTTGAACGTATCGGCCGACGTGGCCAGATTCATCCTCGCTGCAATGCTCGCGCCGTGAGCCATGAGCTCGGCGAAGTCGCGATTCTTGAGGTACTTGTCCAGCTTCCGTTTGCTCAGCTTGTTTTTGCTCCCCGGTTCGGCGACGTACGGCAGATGGGCGTACGCCGGCAGCAGGTATCCAAGCGATTGGGCGATGAACACCTGCCGCGGCGTGTTGGGCAGGTGCTCTTCGGCGCGGATCACGTGCGAAATCTCCATCGCGTGGTCGTCGACCACGGAGGCGAGATGGTACAAGCACGAACCGTCGGCTCGCTGGATCACGTGGTCCTGCTCGTTGGCCCAGGCAACGCGCACCTCCCCTCGCACGAGATCATTGAGCACCAGCTCGCCCTCGCGCGGCATCTTCAGCCGCACCACGCCCTGCCGCCCCTCCCCTTCCCACCGCGCCGCGTCTGCTGGCGTCTTCGCTTCCCATCTCCGACTATAAGTAAACGGTTGCCCCTCTTTCTGGGCCGCCTCGCGCTCCTGCTGAACTTCCTCAGTTGTCGCAAAGTCGCGGTACGCGGCGCCGCGCGCCAGGAGTTCATCGACCGCCCGTTGGTACAGCTCGCCGCGCTGCGATTGGTAGTACGGTCCATGCGGCCCGCCCACTTCGGGCCCCTCGTCCCAGTCGAGCCCCAGCCAGCGGAAGCCATGCAGGATGGGCGCAAGCGCCGCCTCGACGTTACGCTGCTGGTCGGTGTCGTCCACCCGCAGCAGGAACTGGCCGCCGTGTTGCCGGGCGAACAACCAGTTAAACAGCGCCGTCCGCACCCCGCCGATGTGGAGGTACCCGGTGGGGCTCGGGGCAAAGCGCGTGCGAACTGTCATGCGGAGAGGAGCGACGGCGTAGCGGCAAGGGGGGAAGGTCTGTGCCCGCTAACCTAGACGCTCGTTGCGGGAGCGGAAAGGCCCTGCCCTGCCCCGCGTGATTTACGCCGCGCGGCGCTGCTGCTTGCGGAGCCGCTTGCGTTCGGATTTGGACAGATACCGTCCGGCCGCGTCGTCGCTGGCGTCCTCGTCCTCGTCGGCCTCGGCCGCGGTCCACGGCTGGGGCTGAGTCGGCGCCGACGGAACGACGGGGCTCAGCGTTGCGGAGACCGTCGCCGCGGCGGTTTTGGCGGCAATCGCTTTCTTCGCGGGCCGGCGCGGATTGTGGTCAATCAACCCCTGCACATCGAGCACCACGTATCGGGCGAACGCCATCATGCCCGCCAGGGCGAACGCGTGACCCACGACGGCCGCTGAGCTGGCCAGCGCCTCGGACCAGACGCCGAGCCACGCCGGCGACCACCCGAGGCTGCCCGCCGCAGCAAGCAGATACCATCCCGCGGCCACGGCGAACATGGTCAGCGCGCCGCGCGATTCCGCCAACTCCAACACCAGCCGCACGCCGATCCACCCGCCAACGAGCGCCAGCGGCGCGAGCCACCATTCTGCGCCCGAGGCTGTGAGCGACCAGCCCGTTGCCGCGACGGCCATGCGGCTCACGATCGCGTGCCCGGCGACCATCGCGTTGACGCTCAGTACAACTCCGCCCGCCGCGATCCACGTCCAAACGCGGTATCGGCCGCCGACGTCATCCACGCGGTGCCGCCGCAGCGAGAAGACCAGGCGCGCCAACCCGGCGATCGCCAGCAGCGCGACGGCCGACGTCCACGCCACGATGCCGCCAGCGATCTGGCTGCGAATCTCACCAGATGTGACGCCCGGCAGCGCTCGCGAGATGGCTTCGGCCCCGTGCGTCAGCGCCGCGGCTGCAGCTCCCACCACGCCGCCAGCAGCCAGCGTCGCCAACACGGCGCGCTTGCGGCGGGGCACGTAGTCGGTGATTTGCGGATGGTGCTCGACGCTTGCCATCTCGCCGTAACGGGGCGCCTCAGAGTTGTTGTCAGTGCTCGCAGCCATCGATGCGTGCAGGCCCGCCGCCGTGCGGGCCTCCTCGTGAAGGACGCGACGACGCCGGCCGTCGCGGGCGATGTGGGAGTTCATAAACGACCAACGATCTGTGGTGGCCAATCGCGGCACGCGCCGCCGCTGCTAGCAGGTCGCCAGCGCCGCGCCGCATCCTCACAATCCGAATCGGCATTTCAACCCCCACAACCTGCACGCTGCGCGCGAGGAGACTGTCGTGCGGATTAGGCAAACCTCGCGGTTGCGGATGGCCCCAAGGGCGGGCGTGCGCCCATAGAACGTCTAAAGTCATGTGCGGCGTCCGGGGCGGTTTTCCGGGGGAATTCTCCATAGAACGCCAGAAGTCGCTTGCGGTCGGCCGGCATTGGCGGGAACCCGCAATTCCCGGCGCCGCGGCGGAATCGGTTGACAACTACTGGCCGACCAGTAGAATCGCCGTAGTACTACTGGATGACCAGTAGAAAGGAGCGAACGCGATGGGTGATTTGCAGCCGACCGACCGAGAGCTCGAAGCCCTCAAAGTGCTCTGGGACCGGGGCGAAGCGACAGTCCGCGACCTGTGCGAGGCCCTCAACGAGCGTGGCGCCGCCCTAGCGTATACGACGGTGCTGAGTCTGCTCCAGGTCATGGAGCAAAAGGGCCTGGTGACGCACCGCCGCGAAGGGAAGGCGTATGTGTACGCGGCGGCCATCCCGCGCGACAAGACATTTCGGGATCTGGCGGGTGGGTTTCTGGATCGCGTGTTCGACGGCGCTGTGGACGAGTACCTGGTTCACGCTCTGGAGTCGCGGAAGCTCGATCCCAAAAAGCTTGACGAGTTGGAAGCGATGATCGCCGCCGCGCGGCGGCGAGGCGAGGAAGCGCACTAGCCGTACACGAAGCTGCCAGCTTCGTTCCGCAGCGTGGGAGTCGTACGGACGAAGCTGGCAGCTTCGAGTACGGGAATCTTTGGAGACTTATCTCATGTACGACGTTTCCTCGTGGCTCGCTCAGTGGCTGGCGGATGCGCAGATTCTGTCGTGCGTGCTGCTCGTCGCGGCGCTGGTCGTTGTGTTGGCGTTGCGGCAACCGGCGCGGCGGACGGCGGTTGCGCGCGCGACGCTCGTCGCCCTTGGCGCTCTGGCCGGGCTGTGTGCGTTGCCTGGTTGGTCGGCGGTGCATTTGCTGGCTGCTAAGCCGCAAGCGGGCCGATCCGCGGTCGTGGAGCGCGTCGAACTGGCGCCGATCAAGCAGTCGGTCAATCAGTTGATTCCTACGATCGACGTCGATCGAATTTCCCCGGACGAACTGCCGCGTGAGACGGTACTCGCCAGCCTGGCCGACGTCGAGGCGCCGCGGACGTCGTCCTTCGATTGGCGCCTCGCCGTGGTCGTCGGGCAGGCGATCGGCTCGGCGGTTGTGATCGGATGGCTCGTCGTCGGCGCAATGTTCGCTCGGCGCCTGCGCCGCCGCGCGCAGCCTGCCGCCACGGAGCTGCAGGAGTTGCTCAAAGCGACCGCGAACGGAGCGTCCGCCGCCGAGTTACTGTCAAGCGCCGAGATCGAAACGCCCGTCGCGCTTGGCTGGCGTCGTCCGGCGATCATTTTGCCGGCAGACCTTACGCGTGCGGCGCACGGCGACATTGGCTCGATGCTGGCCCACGAGTGGGCGCACATCGCCAACGGCGACTTGCGAACGCTGGCCGGCAGCCGCGTGCTCTTGGCGCTGTTCTGGCCGCAGCCGTTGTATTGGGCGCTGCGGCGCGTGATCCGTGCGGATCAGGAAACGCTCGCCGACGCGGCGGCCGCGGAGCGCACGGGGCGACTGGATTACGCGGAGCAGCTGATGGATTGGGCGCGCGGCGGCAGACCGCGGGGACGAGCCCCGCGGCTCGCGGGGGCGGTAGGGTTGTGGGAGGGGCCGTCGCAGCTCAAGCGACGCATTGCGGCGCTGCTCGATGAGAAGCTCACTGTGCTTCGCGAGTGTTCGCGGCGATGGCGAATCGGATCGGCGCTCGTTGCACTTTTGGCTGCGGGATTGCTGTCGCTGGTAACACTGCAGCGTCAGCAAGCGGCGGCGCAGGAGGACGCGGCGGCCGCGGCGGCGGACGAAGCCGCCGAGGAGTCCGCAACGACGAACGATTTCGTTGCGGCCGCGGAGCCGGCTGACGGTGACGTTCCGGGCGCCGCGGACGACGAGGGTGCGGTCACGGAGCGCAAGCCCGAACATTTTGTCCGGATCGTGGTCGGTCCGGAGTTCATCACGTTCGAAGGTCAGAAAACGACTTGGGACGCGCTTCCCGCAATCCTGGAGACCGTGAAGCCGCGCGAGGCGATGGTTCTGGAAGTGGCGATTGCGAGCAATGACATGTCGGTGCGGCAGGCGGAGGAAGCTCAAGCGCGCGCCGGCATGCTGGCCCGTCAATTTGGCTTCCTGTACAGCAGTTACATCGGCGTCCACCCGCTGGGGTCGAAAGGGCCGGAAGCGACGGCGGCGGGGCCGTCGCCGGCGGAGCAGCTCGTTCGCCGGTGGTGTGACCTGGTGCTCGCCGGAAAGCTTGACGAGGCGGATCAGCTCGCGGACGAGGATCGCAAGGAATACGCGCACGAGGTGCGGGAGGAGCGATACCTGCGCGATCTGGTGTTTGCCCAGAAGCATTTCCGGGGCAGTGCCGCGCTGCTAGTTTCGATGCCGCGCACTGACGCCGACGGCCGCGAGGGCGCCGTCGTGTTTCGCGTATTCCGCAACTTTCGCGGCGACGCCGGACGGGAATGGTATCTGCGAGACGCCGACTTCGTGCTGCCGGACGAGTTGACGGTCCAGGTCGAGGCGTTCACGGCGCCGGTTCTCGTCGACGAGGTCGTCGAGCGGACGCTGAAGGCGGGCGACGCCATTGACCTCGATTCGGGTCGCGTGCTCACCCTGCCGCGAGACGTGGATCGGCAGACGGACGATCCACTCAAGTACATCTCCTTGAGGGGACTCGACGCGATGTGCGCGGCGCCGGGCGGCGGGGCGTTGGCGCTGACGGCCGTCGCACGCATGAGGCCCGTCGACAGTGCACTCTGGGACGACCGCGACCGGCGCTCAGTCGACGAAGCGCTCAGGAACGTTTCCCTTAAGTCCCATCAATTTCTTGCGACCAAGGATTTTCAGGAACTTCCGGCCGTCTTCGCGTTCGAGACGGCTCCGTGGCCCACAGGCAATAACCCGCGCGGCCTGCTCCAGGTGACGGCCGTCGACGCCGCGGCGCAGTCGATTAGGATTCGCTATTGGCTGGCGCCGGCGGCGCGCTAAATCGTCGTTGGCGCCGCGCAAGTGATTTGTGTGGAGGAATCACAATGACGGACAGTTCTCCAAGCTGGCAAATCCGCTGCACGCGATGCGGTCGGACACGCGACGCCGCCAGCGTCGGCGTGATTCGGCTCGGCGCGCGGTCTTACAAGAAGTTCACGCTGGGGTGGTGTTCGAATTGCCGCTGGCTGCGATTCCTGGCGATCGAGCGTTCGCCTGAGGGTGACGACGCGGCGCCGTTGGAATCGGGAGACCGACGTGGCGAGGGCCGCTGCTGAGGCGGTTGGATTGTCACAATTGAGCCTAAGCGTCTGAGGGGGGAAGGGTTGGCGGCAATTTGCCGTCGGTTACGCAACTCGTTTCGCGGTAGAGAGTTGCGCGAAGTCGCGAGCAGCTCCGCTCGACACGCCCCCGGCCCCATGCAAGAATCGTACTCCATGCCCGTCGCATGACGGGCCCCTGCCCACCCCGGAGCCGTCTGGCTCACATGTCTCTCCAAGCGGTGTTCGAGCGGCGTCGCGCCGCTCGTCTCGCGCCCCAGGCGGCGCGAGCTTCGGTCGGCGTCCGGCCCTTCGATGGGTTTTGGACGCGAGACCTGATCAGTTCCCCATCGGCCACTGCCGCGGCTGTCAGTGCGCTCGTCGTGGCCGAACAGCATTTCGACGACGTGCCGCAGGTCGGCCCGCCGCTCAATGACAGTTGGACGCCGGGGTCGCTGTTCCGCGGCGAGTTCACGCAACTGGTTGTGCAAAATCTGCGGTGGCTTTCCGAGCGGCAGAACGACGACGGCGGATGGGCCGAGGCGGAAGGCGGCCGGTCGAGCCTGGCGGCGACGCTGCTGGTGCACGCCGCGTTTCAACTCACGGGCGTGCCGGCGAAGGCTGCCGGTTTGATCGATCGCGCAGAAGAATTTGTGAAACAAGCGGGCGGCGTCGCGGCGTTTCGCCGCGAGTACGACGGCGACCCCGCGCTGGCGGCGTCGGTGCTCGTGAACTTTGCGCTGGCCGATTTGGCGTCGTGGCGACGCGTGCCGTCGTGGCCGTGGGGGCTCCTTGGCTCGCTTGTGGGACGTCGCCGCGGCGCGCTGCAGTCGCCCGACGTCGCTGCAGCGCCGCTCTTGGCGTCGGGTCTCGCCAAGTTCCGTCATGCACCGCCGCTCAATCCGCTGCGGCGATTGGCGATGCGCATGGCGCACAAGCC
>JBIOVA010000104.1:0-36229 GCA_044867485.1 Lacipirellulaceae bacterium
GTACACTGTTCGGCCCAAAAAAAAACGCCCTGGCGGCACGCGGCCGCCAGGGCGTCTGGGTCAAACAAATGGCGTTCGCGCCGCCTACCGCGACGCGGGCGTCGTGCTCCAACCGCCGGCGTCGACCGCACGTCGCACCGGCGCCGACGTTGCGCTCACCGTGGTCGCGCCGACCGGCCGGCGAAACACCGCCGTGCGCACGTCAACCGTCGGACGGCTGGCCGTCTGGCCGTTGAACGGCGGGGTCATGAGCGGCGGCGCCGAAAACGCGCCCGAGCCGTCAGTGGCGCCATCGGTCGTCTCCGGCACATAGCCCGATTCGACCGGCGTGCCAAAATCCGTGGGAAGTTCCGGGGTGGGCGTCTGAGGATCGCCCGCGGAGGCCGGCGTGCCGTAGTACGGTTCGGCGCTGCCGCCGCTGCACGACGGGCAGTCGGAACTCGGTGCGGCAAAGGCAGCTTGTTCAATCGCTGAGCTCGTGGGGCAAGACGAGCACGGCGTCGCACAAGCACAGGCGTCGCAGGACACAACCGGGCTGGCACAGGTCGTGCACGTGGGCGCACTTACGATGGGCGTCACCGTCACGGGTTGGAGGACTGTCGTTGGAAAGAACGAAGTCGTGACGATGGGAGCCGCGCTGCACGGAGCGCAGGCTGAGGCTGTTGTCACAGGCATCAATGTCGTCTGGACCACTTGCCGCTGGAGGGGCGCAAATGCCGTCACGTGTGCCGGCGTCGCGGTCACCATCGGCGCGAAGCCGGCCGTTACGGTTTGCGCACCATAGACGGGAGTCGCCATCACAGGCGCGGCAACCACCGGCATGGCAACGCCCCAGCGGCGCATCCGCCATCGGTCAAACAGGCCCATCCGTGGCGCGACGACGACTGTTGCCGGAGCGACGACTGTAGTCGGCGCCGCCACGACGGGAGAAAACGCCACGACGGGAGTTGGGCAAGTCGCACACTGGGCGCGCCCGACATTGGCGCTCGTCGACAACGTGATGACGGCTGCCGCAGCTAGCGCTGCAGCTCGAACGGACAAATGGGTCATATTTCATACTCTCGTAAACAAAGACACGAGGAGCAATCCCCCTACTTCTGGTGTAATCTCCCGCAGACCCCGTTGGCAACGACTGCGCGTCGCCGTGAAGCAATTTGGTCGCGATTTCATCCTGGGGAGACTTTGCGCTCTGGGAAAAGGTGCGCGATGCGGCAGCTTTGACCGTGCCGGCGCCTGCGCCGCCAGCAGTCCCCGGGGGGCGACGCTGGCAGTTGGACAAGTGTAGCCTACGCCCGCGGGCAATGCGGCCCGGGAGGTCCCATCCAAGCGGCGTGTTGTCAAAACGCCACGCGCTGATCCAGCGCGCGTTGCTTCCAGACAGCATCGAGCACGCTGGGCGCGCGTCAGGATGCCTACGCAACGATTCTCCGATGCGTTCGGTAGAAGCGCCTCGCTAAGGCGACGCGCTCAACGCGGCCGCGCTGTCTTGCTCGGCCGCGGAAAGCCGATTTTTTCCAGCGCTTTGTAGACTTCTTCGAGCGTCTTCTCGCCGAAGTTCGAGATCGACAGCAAATCGTCGCGCGTGCAGTGCAGCAAATCGTTCACCGTGAAGATGCCGCGCTCCTCGAGGCAGTTCGTCGTGCGAACCGCCAGGCCGATCTCGGCCGTGCTCATTTCGAGCTTATCTTTGAGGCCCTGATTCGCCAGTTCCGCGTGATTCAGTGGAATGCGAGACGTGCGGGACATGCGGGATTCCCTCCCCTGTGCAAGAGTGACCCTGGTGGTTGGACGACCGCCGTCGCCGTGGGGCCTGTGCGAAGTCGCCTCCCATGCGACAGCCGACTGAGGCCGGCAATATAGCAAAGCGGCGGCGATTGCCACGAAGAAATCTTACCGAATGGAGCAAATTCTTGACGCCCCGCCCCGGCTGCTAGCATTGCAGCGGCCGGGGCCTCGCGTAGGATGAGGTGACTGTCACCCTGAGGTCAGCCCAATGGTCCAGCAAGATTCTCGGCGGACTTCGGAATGACGAGAGCGGCGCCGCGCCGCCACGCAAAGGACGCACCTTGGATCCCCTGTTCCGCTCGCTCAACTCCGCCCAGGTCGAAGCCGTCCGCCACGTCGAGGGCCCGTTGCTAGTCCTCGCCGGCCCAGGCAGCGGCAAGACGCGCGTGGTGACGCACCGCATTGCCCACCTGCTCCGCGAGGGCGCGCCGGCACGGCAGATTCTCGCTCTGACGTTCACGAATAAGGCGTCCGACGAGATGCGCAGCCGCGTCCACGACCTCGCCCCCGGCGAGCGCGTGTGGGTCAGCACGTTCCACCGCTTCGGCGCCCGGTTGCTGCGGGAATACGCCGGGTTCGTCGGCCTGCAGCCCAGCTTCACGATCTACGACGCCGACGACGCGCTGGCCACGCTCCGCCGGGTGATCGACGCGGGCAACATCCGCACTGCGCACTACACGCCCGAGCGGATCGCCGCCGCGATCAGCGCCGCCAAAAACAAGCTCGTCACCGCCGACAAGTACGAGCCGCGCGTCGGCAGCCCGCTGAGCCATGTGGTCGCCGCGGTCTATCCGGCCTACCAGCAGCGTCTGCTCGCCTCGAGCGCCGTCGACTTCGACGATCTGCTGCTGCACGTCGCCAACTTGCTCTACCAAAACGCCGAAGTGCGGAGCGAACTTGACGAACGATTCCGCTACGTGTTGGTCGACGAATATCAGGATACCAACCACGCCCAGTACGTCATGCTCCGGGCGCTGTCGGTCGATTACCCCAATCTCGCGGCGACGGGCGATCCCGACCAGTCGATCTACGGCTGGCGCGGCGCCGACATCAATAACATCCTGCAGTTCGAGTCGGACTTCCCGACGGTTCGCGTCGTCCGCTTGGAGCAGAACTACCGCAGCACGAAGCGCGTGCTCCGCGTGGCCGACCAACTCATCCGCGCTAATCTGCGCCGCAAGCAGAAGGCCTTGTTCACCGACAACGACGAAGGCGCCCCTGTGCGGCTCGTCGAATACGCGACGCAAGACGACGAAGCCCGCGGCATCGCCGAGGAAATCTCCGAGCAAATCGCAAGCGTCGCCCGCCGCCCACGCGACTTCGCCATCTTCTACCGCGTGAACGCCCTCTCCCGGAGCCTCGAACGGGCTCTCCGCGAATTCGGCGTGCCCTACCAGATGATCCGCGGTCTGGAGTTCTACCAGCGCAAGGAAATCAAGGATGTGCTGGCGTACTGTCAGCTTATCAACAACCCGCGCGACGACCAGGCCGTGCTTCGCACGATCAACACGCCCACGCGAGGCATCGGCCGCAAGACGATCGACCGCGTTGGCGAGTATGCCTATATCCACGGCGTTCCGCTGCTGGAGGCCTGCCATGCGGCGACGCAGATCGAGGGGTTCAACGCACGGTCGGCGAAGAAGGTCGTCGACTACGCCGCCATGATCGATCGTTTCGGCCAGCTTGCCGCAGCGCCGCTCGAGGAAATTCTCGGGACGGTCCTCGGCGAGTCCCGTTACCGCGAAGTGCTCATCGAGAGCGACTCCGAGGAGGACCTCAACCGCTTGGCCAACATCGAGGAACTGCTCACCGACGCCCGCCAGTTCGACGAGACCCACTCCGGCGGCGGCCATCTGGAAGAGTACCTCGAAAACGCCTGGCTGGTGAACGACACCGACGACTGGCAGGCCGAGAGCGACAAAGTGACGATGATGACGCTCCACGCCGCCAAGGGCCTGGAGTTTCCGGTCGTGTTCATGGTCGCGGTCGAGCAAGGCCTGCTCCCGCACGAGCGGAGCATCAACGACGACCAGCAGCTCGAAGAGGAGCGGCGGCTGGCGTTCGTCGGCATCACGCGGGCCCGCGAGTCGCTGCAGCTCAGCTACGCAGTGCACCGCGACTTCCGCGGACAACGCCGCCGCACCGTCCCCAGCCAGTTTCTGTTGGAGATGCCGCGCGAGGAAATGGAGTTGCTCCATATTGGCAGCGATCACTGGTATCCGCCGAACTGGGACGATGAGGCCGACATCCACCACGACCCCGGCGACCAGGCCGAAGTCGCATCGACGGGGGGATCCAGTGTCATCGGCTCCGACGGGCACGACTCCGACATCGGCGACGTCGCGTCGCTGTCGAACCTCGGCGGACATCCCAGCGAGACCAACTCCCATTGGAAAGACGCCGCCGCGCTGGTGACCACCGCCGCTCGTCTCACCGGCGCCCCCGCCGCAGCGCCCTCGGGCGTCTCGCCCGACGATTTTTCGCAAGGTATGACGGTCATGCACCCCGAGCATGGCCCCGGCAAGATCGTCGCATTATCCGGGTCAGGCAAGAACCGCCGGGCAACCGTCCAATTCGCCGCCGCCGGCCAGCGCCGCTTCGTCCTGGCCCACAGTCCGCTGCGACCGGCGGGGAGATGACCCCGGCCGGCGTTCTGTTAGACTGGATTGTCCGGCGCTCGACGGCGTCGTCTCCGCTACTTAGCCCCCGGTCAGTGACCCGGGGCTAAATGCGATAAGAAAGTTGCGAATCATGTCCGCCGCCTGGCGCCCTCAATTTGTCTTTGCCGCCTGCCAACACGGCGCGGAAGCCGCGCTGAAGCGCGAATTGGCGGTTCGCGCGCCCGAATTGCGACCAGCGTTCTCGCGACCAGGGTTCGTCACGTTGAAGCTGCCAGCGCCCTGCGAGCAGCCCGAACAATTCGCGCTGCCTGCGGCGTTCGCGCGGCTGCACGGCTTTTCGCTGGGTTCGGTGGACGGCGATCGACTGAGCGAGTTGGCTCGCGCCGCGTGGGCGCTGCCCGATGTGGCGACGATGCTTGCCGGGCAGCTGAGCGCCGATCTACAAGTCTGGCAGCGCGACGCCGCGACGCCCGGCGAGCGCGATTTTGAGCCCGGGCCCACCGCGCTGGCGGCCGAGGCCGAGCAAGCACTCCGCGATGCGTCGCCCGTCGAATCGCTCCGCCGCCCTGTGCGTCCCGGCCACATTAGTCCCCGCAACTGTTGGGTGCTCGACGTGATCATGGTCGAGCCGGGGCAGTGGTTTGTGGGCTGTCACCGCACCGCCAGCCGAGCCGCGTGTTGGCCCGGCGGCGTCCCGCCGATCGATTGGCCCGAACACGCCGTTTCGCGAGCGTACCTAAAAATGGCCGAGGCCCTCGCTTGGTCGGACTTGCCGATGGCGCGCGGCGAGCACGTCGTCGAGCTCGGCTGTGCGCCCGGCGGGGCATCGCAAGCGCTGCTCGACGCGGGGCTGTACGTCACCGGCGTCGACCCGGCGGAAGTCGATGAGGCCGTGCTGGCTCACCCACGGTTCAACCACGTGCGAACCCGCGTCGCCAAGGCGCCGAAGAGGCTCTTCCGCGGCGCCCATTGGCTAGCGGCCGACATGAACGTGGCGCCCAAGTACACGCTCGACGCCGTCGAGGCCGTCGTGAAGCACAAGGACGCCGCGATCCGCGGGCTCATCCTCACGCTGAAGCTGGCTGACTGGAGCCTTGCCGACGAGCTGCCGGCGTACGTCGAGCGCGTGCGAGGTTGGGGTTACAAGGACGTCCGCCTGCGGCAGCTCGCGTTCAATCGCCAGGAACTTTGCCTCGCCGCCCTCCGCAGCCGGGCCCAACGCCGCGTGCTCCGCCCGCCGACCCGCCAGGTGCGCCGCGACCGGCCTCACGCTAGCGTCCCAGCGCCGCACGGGGAACTGCCGCCGACGTAGACCGCCGGCGCCAGCAACCTTGACGCGCATTCGTGGCGTTTGGTACTTACTCGGCCGCCTGCAGCGACGTTCCTGCAAAGTCTCCCCCCGCATCTCTCGCTCGACGAGGCTGCTGTTGAGGCGCTTGGGCTGCCACTGCCGCGCGCTCGTCCTGACGTGCATCGCCGCGACAGCCTGCTGCTGCGCCGCAACCGCGCACGCCCAGCGCGTGCAGTTCCCATCAACCGTCCCCGGCGCCGCGCCCTACGGCGTCGGCAACGTCTACCCGCCTGCCGCATCGAACGTCTATCCTCCGGCGGGCTCCACGGTCTTTCCACCGACGCCGCAGCCATCGCTGCCGGCAACTCCGTCGTACGATCCCTACGCCAACCCCGCCCTCGGCGCGCCGCCGGTCGACGTGCCCTACTCGGCGCCGCCGCTGAGCTCGCCGTACGGCGCATCGCCATACACCGTCGCCCCTTCGCAGCCAGTGTACGGCGCCCCCATTCCCGTCACGCCCGCGCCGGCCACCGGCAGTACGCTCTTCGAAAACGGTTCGACGCCGCAGTGGAGCAATAGCGCGACGTACAACTACCAAAACTCTGACGGCACCGTCGCGCGGTTGCAGAGATTCCTGCAGCAAATCAGCGCCGAGCACACGTACCTCTACGGCAAGCACGAAGCCGAAGACCTGGCGATCAACCGCACGGAAATCGCCGCCACGTTCGGCGTGCCGATCTTCTATAATCCCAACACGCCGCTGCTGATCACCCCCGGCTTCGCGTTCAACTGGTTCGAGGGACCCATCGGCCCCGACGCCGACTTGCCGCCGCGGGTGTACGACGCCTATCTCGACACGGCGTGGTATCCGCGGTTCACCGAATGGCTCGGCGCCGACTTAGGCGTTCGCACCGGCGTGTGGACCGACTTCAAAGCGGTCAACAGCGACTCGATACGCATCCTCGGCCGCGGACTCGGCGTCATCTCGCTGTCGCCGCGGATGGACGTGCTGGTCGGCATTTGGTACCTCGACCGCAACCGCTTCCCGATGCTTCCTGCCGGCGGCGTCCATTGGAAGCCCAACACCGAGTGGGACGCCTACCTCGTCTTTCCCAACCCCAAGGTCCGCAAACGGTTCGTCAACGTCGGCTCCAGCCAGTGGTGGTGGTACGTCGCCGGCGAGTACGGCGGCGGACGCTGGACAATCGAGCGCGACCCCGCTGGCGTGGCGATGGGGGCCGACGACGACATCGACATCAACGACATCCGCGTCATCGGCGGCTTGGAGTGGGAAACGCAAACCCAGGCTCGCGGCCATGTGGAAGTCGGTTATGTGTTCGACCGCGAGATCATCTACGACGGCACGCGATTGCCGCCTGAGTTCGGCCTCGACGACACCTGGATGGTCCGCCTCGGATTCGACTTCTGACGCCCTCGCCAGGCTTCGCCATTTGTCACCCTGAGGTCCGCCGAAGGGTCCAGCCTCCACCACAGCCAGCTCTGCATGCAAACCACGCGACGGTCCGTCCTCCGAGCGCTCCTCCTCGCCGCATTCGTCGCGGAGAGCGCTTCATTGGCCGTTGCTCAAACGCCCGCCAGCGCCCCCGCCGCCTCGCTGTGGTCATCCCCCTGGGGCGGCACGCTCGTGCCGGACGGCATGCCGCTGCAGCCGCGGCAATCAATCGTCCAACCCGCGCGGCCTGCACCGGGCGGACTCGTCGCGGCGACGTCGGCGAATCACGCCTCGATAATCCCAGCGCTTCCCGCCGCAACGTCGCCCACCCCGATGACCGCCGTCGAGCCGCTCTACCTCGACGAGCTCGAACCCCCGGCGCCGCCGGAGATCCGCGTCGCCGGGCTGACCGAAAACACAATCGCACCCATGAATGAAGTGCTCGCGGAGCCGCAGCCGCAGCTCCCCCCCGGCGCCCGCGATGGCGTGTTCCAAAAAATCTACTTCACCGGCACGTGGCTCCCGCCGCTCAGCAACGAGCCCGATTCGCTGGGCTTCGGCGACCTCGAGACGGGCGTCGTCTTCGGCTTCCCGATGCTGCGGCGCGACACGCCACTGTTGGTCACGCCGCAGTTTGGCGTGCATTTACTCGATAACGCGGGATCGCTCGATATTCCCACGACGCTCTACGACGCGAGCGTCGAATTCCGCCACCTCCGCAAATTCGGCGCGGGACCGTGGGCGATGGACGCCGCCGTCAACGTCGGCTACTACAGTGACTACGAGCAGGGATCCGGCGACGCCCTCCGCGTGAGCGGCCGCGGCATCGGCGTCTATGAGTCCTCGCCCACGACCAAATGGCTCCTTGGCGTGGCGTACCTCAACCGGGCTGGCGCCTCGGTCTTGCCTATTGCCGGCGTCATCTTCGAGCCGCGACCCGGCGTGCGCGTCGAAGGCATCTTCCCGCGGCCGCGGCTGTTGTACCGCACGGCCGCCAGCGTCGAGAACGACGAGCGCTGGGTCTATCTTGGCGGCGAGTTCGGCGGCGGCGTCTGGTCGATCACCCGCCCTTCAACGGGCGACCTCGACTTGCTCAACTACAGCGACTGGCGCGTGTTGGCAGGCTACGAGCGCAAAGTCATCGGCGGGCTCAGCCGGCGATTTGAGATCGGCTACGTCTTCAAGCGCGAACTGGAATTCGACAGCGCCACGCCCGACGCGACGCTCGACGACACGCTGTTCGTTCGCACGGGCCTCACTTATTGACGGCTCGCGCCCAGTTCCCTGGGGACAAATCGCCGCCTCGTTGCCAGGCTCGTCGTCCCGACGCCCGTCCTCGTCGGAGCATTCCACCCAATCGCACCGGCGGGCGAATCCATGAGCGCCCGCAGGGATGATTCTGAACTAGGATTGACTACCATTTCACAAGCGTTTCCCGCCGCACCCATGCCTCGGCCCCCGAGGTCATTGCGCCAACCACGTCGTCAGGCCGAGGTCGCCATGCCAGAGGTGCGGGCGTTTTTCGAACGGGCGCCCTTCGGCGCCGACGATGGCTCGCCCGAGGCGTGCAGCGTCTGCAGCGCCCACCTGGGCCTGGCCGCCCCCTCGATCTCAGCGCCCGCCAAGGCCTGGCTGTGTGGCCGCTGTGGCGCCGCGTACTTCGCCATCCCCGCTAATAAGGAGCTGCGCCCGCGGTGCAGCAGCGCTCGGCCCGTCGTCTACCAAGAAGTGATCACCGCCGCGACCATCGCACCGACCGCCGGCCGACGGCCGGTTCCTCATGGCGACTTACAGCGCGTCCTGCAGTTCCTGGCGACGGCCGACCACCAAGGCGCCGAGAAGCGCCGCGAGCGGCGGCACGCCGTCGCCATGCCTGTGCTGGCGATGCCGATCAGCCGCAATTTTCGCGTCAGCGGCCCGGCGGTCGAGCTGACGACGCTGAATATCTCGCGCGGTGGCGCTTCGCTGATTCACCCCACGCTGAGCGACGCGGCGTACATCGCCATCGACTTTTCCTACGCCGGGTTGGGCATGGTCCAGGCGCTGCTCGAAGTGCTCCGCGTGCGGCCGTTCCTCTCCGCCCACGAGGTGGCCGGTCGCTGGCACTGTCGCATCAACCCGTTCAACTTCGTTGCGCCCGGGGCGCCGCAGCCCGCGACGACCTAGCCCTCAGCGGCTCCATGATCGGGGGAGACCCGTCGCATCGACGCCGGGCCACCCGCCTCGCGTCGATCATCGCTTCCGCCCCACGAGCCGCGGCAGCTTGGGATCGCCGAATGACACATTGTACTCCGAATCGAGCGTCACGTCGTCGTCCGCAAACCGGAATGTGAGCTTCTGGTAGAACGGCGTTTCATACCACGCCAGCTTCACGGCGTACACGTCGTCCGTCATCCAAGCGCCGGAGGCGGCGATCGCAACGCTGTCATCCGACGGGAATTCAATAAGCCCGGTCATCGTCGGCGCGCGCACCTTTTCCCACGCGTCAAACCGGCAGGGAATCGAGTATCGCTTTTCCCCGGCCTGCACCGCGAGCGTCGTCCCTTTGTCTCCGAAATCAAAGGTAATCGCACTCAAGCCCGCGTCGTTCGCGGCGAACTCATAGGTGGCGCCCGAGACCTGCATTGCCCGTGGCGAGCTGGGACTGCCTGATTGCGGCGGGACGCGCAGCGTCGCTAATCGTTTGGTCAATCGTTCGTGGCTCGCGGGATTCTCCGCCAACGGCTTCGCCGCCAGCGCCGGCAACAAGTGATCCCACGCGGCCTGCATCACCGCCTGCATGTCGCCCACGCCGCTGGTAATCGCCAGCACGGCGTCCTGTTCGGGCATGACGATGCAGAATTGCCCAAACGCGCCGTCGCCGCGGTACAACCCGTGCCGGCACCGCCAGAACTGGTAGCCATAGCCCTGCTCCCAATCGCTCGCCGGATTGCTGCCGTTGGACGTCTGCCGCGTCGTCGCCGCCGCCACCCATTCCGCCGGGACGAGCTGCTTGCCGTTCCACTGGCCCTGTTGTAAGTAGAGCTGCCCAAACCGAGCGATGTCTTCGGTGGTGATGCTCAGGCCAAAGCCTCCAAACGTGACGCCTTCCGTGCTCTGCGTCCACTGCGGGTTCTCGATCCCCAGCGGCGCAAACAACCGCGGCCGCAAATAGTCGAGCACGGTCTCGCCTGTCACTTTCTGCACGATCGCCGAGCACATGTACGTGGCCGGCGTGTTGTAGACAAAATGAGTCCCCGGTTTGTGAGCCACGGGCATCGCGAGAAACGCTCGTGTGTGCGACTGGCGTGAATCAAATGCGAACGCCTTCACGTCGCTTTCGTGATGCCCGGTGTTCATGGCGAGTAAATCGCGGACGCGCATCGCCCGCAAGTTGTCGCTCGGCTCCGCCGGCGCGTGATCCGGAAAAAACGGGAGCACCGGATCGTCGAGACTAAGCTTTCCCTCGGCAATCGCCAGGCCCACGGCGGTTGATGTCAAGCTCTTGCTCAGCGAAAACAGCATATGCCGGTCCGCCGCCGCATAGGGCTCCCACCAGCCCTCCGCCACAACCGAGCCGTGCCGCATGAGCATTACGCTGTGCATCTGGTCGATGCGGTCGACGGCGTCGATGAACGCGACGATCTCCTCCGAGGGGACGCCTTGTGCTTCCGGCGCGCTGCGGGGCAACTCGGCAGCCAGCAGCGAAGTTTCGAGCATCAGCATGAGCGATAGCAGACACAGAGCGCGGTGCATGGCGCGGCGACTCCCTTGTGGAACACGATTCGGCGATGAGCTTGTGCAATCTCGCCACATTCTGACCGATGGGCGATCATTATAGTGCAGTCGCCGCCTGCAAGCAGGCTACGAGAAAAAGAATGGAGCCTCTACGCCCCATGCCCGGCATACGAGTTGCATCAAGTCCCTTCGTCGTCGGGTTGAGGAACGCCCCATGGAGGGCGACCGTCGACCCGCGAAGTCAGGAAACCGTGTCAAGGAGACTTCGTCATGAAAACGATCACTGCACGAGAAGTTCGCAAGCTACGCGAGGCCGGAGAGGAATTCCTTTTAGTCAACACGCTGCCTCGTGAGAATTTTTCCGAGACCAAGGTCCCCGACGCCGTGAACATTCCCCAAACGGATGACAGCTTCGTCCACCAAGTCGAACAGCGCGCCGGCGGCAAGGACCAGCCGGTCATCGTCTACTGCGCGAACATCAATTGCGATTCCTCGACGCACGGCGCCGAGAAGCTCATCAAGGCAGGCTTCACGAACGTCATGGACATGGCCGACGGCGCCGCGGGTTGGAAGCAGGCGTTCAATGAGAAAGAGGGCGGCCGCAAGGCCAAGGAGGGCGCGCCGACGAAGACCATCGGCCGTTCAACATGACGCCGCGCTCAAGCGACGGCGACTCACGTCGCCGGCCACGCGCATTACTCCGCCGATGGGGAGTAGAAAGTTTGCATCGGCAAAACGGCGGACCCCTGAAAGTTCTTCCAGTAATCGGGATTCGTCTGCGGCGTGAATGGCGCGTTCGCCGGAATCTGAAACGCCGTGACGTGCTCTTCGGCGATCTCGGTGAGTCGCCGCTGCATTCGCTGCTTGGCCTCGTCGCCCATCCTCTGCCGCCAGCAAAGAGCGTGATACCCGCCGTAAGCGACCAGCGCCGCCGCAAATACGACTCCGACGACCTTGTTGAGGTGATCGAGCGTGTTCATCGTGAGCCCTCCGGAAAGTCCAGAACGCCGAGCGACGCGGCGCCTTGGCGCCCGCTTCAACTCTAGCTCACGGCTGAACTCATCCTGCCCCGCGCCGCCTTCGTCCCCCGACGGCCCGTACAACCCCTGCACGGGAGGCGGAGCCCGGCGGCCGCCTTGGCGTTCAGCGTCGCCGTCGGGCGCAAGCCAATGGCAACGACCCCATCGCCATGACGAGCCCCGCCGCGGGTTCCGGCACAGCTTCCCGAATCTGAATGGCCGCAATGCGCACCGCCGGCGAAATCGTAGGAGCCGGCGCTCGCAACACATCCAACGCCCAACCCAGCGGCTCTGCTCCCGGTGGACCGATGTGCATTTCCATCGGCGTCAGGTTTCGCCACCAAATGAGACGGTAGATATCCGAGCCAAATCCGGCCGGCGATCTTATCACGGGAAGGGGGGAAGCGACGGGCGTGCCTGAGCCGGGAAATATGGACAATTGCACTAGATGTGAGGCCGTCTCGGCCGTCAGGTCGGGCCCGTTCGCGACGTAAACGGCCACGTCATATTTAACGCCCAGTTTCGCGCCGATGATCTCCAAAACGGGTGCGATCGCCGGATTAAATTGCGAACCCAGGTTCGGATCGATCGTCATCGAGCCAAGCGGATCATCGGAGTACCCGACAATCGGCGACATGCCAAACGAATTGAGTAGTGACTGCCGCAGAGAAATGGGCAACGCCTCATAAGGTCCGCTCTGCGGTTGGCCAAATTCGTCGAGATTATTGACGGTCACCCCTGGCAAACCCAAACCAAAGTCCGCCTCTCCAGCTCGATTCCAATGCGTGCCGCCAGGCGAACTCAGCACAGCAAAGGCCGATGTCGACGAGGTCCCGTTGGTGAAGTCAAAATTGACCGCGGGAGCCGCTGAGGCAACCGACGGCGCAGCGACCACCAGGAGAGCCAAGGATCGAACAACCTGCCGCGTCGCAACTGCCCAAGATTTCATTATGTTCATGAGATCGCCCGTCGAGTGCGTTGTGGCATGTCCGGCAATTCGCCGTTCAGCTTTCCCCAAGACGATGAGCCAGCGTCGATTCCAGACTAATCCCGTTTCCCCGGCGAGGCAAGAAACGACTGGCGTTGGAGGTCCCAAATAGGAACGCAATGATGCCGCATTTCGCTTGGCCGACCGAACGGTCGTCACGGCGACACGCGACTAGTCCGCGCCGCCACGTCTCTGATACAACTCGACCCGCGACTGAATCTGCGCTGCGCGCTCCCGCAACACGGCGAGCGCAAGCCGCGTCTCCCTGACAAGCGTCACAGAGCCGTAAACCAGGGCGCCGACCGCGAGCAACCCCGCGGCGACGCCGGCCAACTCCAAGGCGTTGACTAACGCCGCGGTTTCAAACGGAACCAGCACGGCCCCCAACAGCGATGCCAGCGCTGCGAGCGCAAATCCGCCCAAAGCAATGTAAAATCGCTGGAGCGCCGCGACCAACAGCGCCGCCCGTCGCTCGGAGGCCGTCAGCTCGGCCAATCGCCGCGTCATCTCCGGCGAGGAGTATTCGGCCGCCTGCTCCAATTGCTTCGACAGCTCGCGCGCCCGATCGACGGCGCGCGCCAGCCGGTTGCTCGTGCTCATCGCCAGCACGCTGGAGGCATTGGTCAGAATCGCCGGCGCGACAATCAGCGATAACACGGCGAAGGGATTCGACGGATCAATGTCGGGCGGCATGCCGCGGATTATAGCGTCTGCCGAACCGCCGCACTGGCACTATTTGCTCGCCGGACGGCCAGTCGGCGCACGCCGCGACCACTCCGAAGAAGATACGAGTGAGCGACGCCCAATCCTACGACAGGCGCGACGCCAGCCAGACCACGACCTGCCACTCGCACCAAGCGCTCAGGCCCAATAGGGTGAGTAAGACCACTCCGCCCAGCGCCTGGATGGGATCGAAAACCCGTTGCAGCGAATCCCGCGGCATTGATGCGGCGGCGGTGCGACGCCGACCGGTGAACGGTCCGCAACGCACGAGCCCCGGCATTGCCGCTTTTCTCGAGGTCATGGCGGCCCTTCTCTGTGCAGCCCTAGAGGCTGTGCATGCAAATGCGGGGCCACTCGTAGTGGGGATTCCCGCAATCGGCGCATTGGGGCGACGCCAAAAGATTCGTTGCGTTCGCCTTCGAGTTACTTCGACTTGCGCTTCATCGCCCGCACGACCGCTTCGCCCATGTCGGCGGGGCTCTCGGCGATCTCAATCCCAGCGTCCTGAAGGGCCGCGACTTTCTCTGCCGCCGTCCCCTTGCCGCCGCTGATGATGGCGCCCGCGTGGCCCATCCGCTTCCCCGGCGGCGCCGTGCGGCCGGCGATGAACGCCGCGACCGGCTTCGTGACGTTCGCTTTCACAAACGCCGCCGCCTCTTCCTCGGCCGTGCCGCCGATTTCGCCCATCATCATGATCGCTTCGGTCTCGGGGTCCTCCTGGAACAGCGTCAGGCAGTCGATGAACGACGTGCCCACGATCGGATCGCCGCCAAGTCCCACGCACGTCGTTTCACCCAGACCAAGCGAGGTGAGCTGCCACACGGCTTCGTAAGTGAGCGTCCCGCTGCGGCTCATCACGCCCACGTTGCCGCGCTTGTGGATATAGCCGGGCATGATCCCGATCTTGCATTCGCCGGCCGTGATGACGCCGGGGCAGTTAGGCCCCACGAGCCGCACGTCCGGGAAGTCGCTCCGCAGTCGCTGGGCGACGCGCACCATATCGAGCACGGGGACGCCTTCGGTGATGGCCACGACCAGCCGCAGCCCCGCAGCGGCGGCCTCCAAGATAGCGTCGGCGGTGAACGCCGCGGGAACGAAGATCATCGTCGCCTCGGCGCCACGCTTCTCGACGGCCTCGGCCACGGTGTCGTACACCGGGAGCCCGAGCGCCTCCTGCCCGCCTTTGCCAGGCGTCACGCCGGCGACCATTTTCGTGCCGTATTCGAGGCAGTTCTTCGAATGAAACTCGCCCGCCTTGCCAGTGATGCCCTGACAAATGACGCGCGTGTTCTTATCAACCAGGATGCTCATGGAACGCCTTCAGATGGGAACTAAGCACAAAGGCACGAAGACACGAAGGAAGAAAGAACTGCGAACACTAATAAACGCTAATGGTCGCTAATCCGGATAAGTGAAGATTAGTGTCCATTCGTGTTCCCCTTTTCCCTCTTCTTTCTCCCGTCTTACTTTGTGCCTTCGTGTCTTGGTGGTTTGTCGTATCTTGCTTTTACGCCGCCTTCGCCGCCGCGACGACCTTTTTCGCTGCGTCGGTCAGGCCCTCGGCGCCGATGATCGCGACGCCGCTCGTGGCCAGAATCTTGCGGCCTTCCTCCACTTCGGTGCCCTCCAACCGCACCACGAGCGGCACATTGAAGCCCACCTGCTTGTATGCCTCGACGATCGCGTTGGCGATCGTCGTGCATCGCATGATGCCGCCGAAGATGTTGACCAGCACGGCCTTCACATTCTTGTCGCCCAGCAAAATGCGGAACGCCTCGGTGACCTGCTCGGCGTTGGCGCCGCCGCCGACGTCGAGAAAATTCGCCGGCTCGCCGCCGTGCAGCTTGATGAGGTCCATCGTGCTCATCGCCAGACCCGCCCCGTTGACGAGGCAGCCGATGCCGCCTTCGAGTTGCACGTAGCTCAGGCCCGCCTTGCCGGCGCGCACCTCCGCGGGGTCCTCTTCGCTGAGGTCCCGCAGCTCGGCCAGCTCCTTGTGCCGAAACGACGCGTTGTCGTCGAAGTTGATCTTTGCGTCGAGCGCGATCAGCTCGCCCTGCTTGGTGATCACCAGCGGGTTGATCTCCAGGATGCTGCAGTCCAGAGCGACGAACAGCTTCGCCAGACCCCGCATCAACTTCTCCGCCGACGCCACGCTGGCGCCCGTGATGCCGAGGTGGTAGCACAGCGTGCGGACTTGGTACGGCTGCAATCCCGCGTCGGGATAGAAATGTTCCTTGAGAATCAGGTGCGGCGTCTTGGCGGCGACCTCCTCGATGTTCATGCCGCCCTCGGTCGACGCCATCAACACCGGAAGCCCCGCGGCGCGGTCGACGACGATGCCTAAATACAACTCGCGGCCGATGTCGCAACCCGCCTCGACGAGCACCTGCTGCACGACCTTGCCTTCGGGGCCCGTCTGAATCGTAACGAGTTCCTTGCCGAGCAGCCCCGCGGCGACGGACTTCGCTTCGTCGCGGCTCTTCACCAGTTGCACGCCGCGCTGCTGTGCGTTCGACTTGACCGTGCCCTTGCCGCGGCCGCCGGCGTGAATTTGCGCCTTGACCACGGCGATCTTCCCGCCCAGTTGATCGAACGCCGCCGCCGCTTCGTCGGCTGTTCGTGCGACGATGCCGGCGGGCACGGCCAGCCCGGCGTTGCGAAGCAGCTGCTTGGCCTGAAACTCGTGGATTTTCATGGTTGCGAGCCTTGAGCGGCGCCCCTGCCGAGCGTCGCCGCGGAGTAGAATGGCTGGGTAAAACGTGAGAGTATAGCGCGCCGCATGGCCCGCTCCTAGGGGCCGATTCATGCCCAAACGCCGCACCTCCTTGCGACTGATGCTGTGGCGCCGGTCGATGGCGCACTTGCTTGCCCTCGTCGCTTCGCCAGCTTTTCTCGCGAATGCATCGCCCGCCGCCGAGCCGGTCGCGCTCCACGGTCGCACGATGGGCACAACGTACAACGTCAAGTACTGGACCGACGCCGATGATGCGCCGGCGTCGCCCGCGTTGCAGCGCTCGATCGACGCCCTCCTGACCCGCGTCGACGCGCAAATGTCGACGTGGCGGCCCGATTCGGAGCTCTCGCGATTCAACGCGGCTCCGGCGGGGGAGTGGTTTGCGGTTTCGGCGGACACGGCCGCCGTTGTCGGGCGCGCCATCGAACTCCATGAGTTGACCGGCGGCGCATCCGACGTCACCGTTGGTCCCGTGTTACGCCTATGGGGCTTCGGGCCCGGAGCCGACAAGCGAACCGGCCCACACGCACCGCCCAGCGACGCCGATCTGAATGAAGCCATGCAGCGCGTGGGCGCCAATCGTTTGCAGGTGCGCGCCGATCCGCCGGCGCTGCGAAAAGAAGTCAACGGCCTCGAGGTCGACTTGTCATCGATCGCCCCCGGCTACGCGATCGACTTCGTTGTCGACGTGCTCGCGGAGGCGGGCGTTTCCAACGCCATGGTCGAACTTGGCGGCGAGGTCCGCGGCGTCGGCCGCCGGCCCGACGGCAAGCCGTGGCGCATTGGCGTACAAGCGCCCCCGCCGCGCGAGCAGACCGTCGCCCAAGTCGTGCCGCTGGCTGATCTCGCGCTCGCGACCTCCGGCGACTTCCACAATTCTCGCGTCATCGACGGCGTCCGCTACACGCACATCATCGACCCGCGCATCGGGCGACCGATCCGCTACCGCGGCGCCTGCGTGACCGTCGTCGCCGAGACGTGCTTCGCCGCCGACGGCGTCGCCACCGCACTGTTCGTCATGGGGTTCGACGCGGGCTACAAGTGGTGCGTCGACCACCGCACGGCGGCGCTGTTCCAGGAGCCCGGCCCCGACGGCAAACTTGACGTTCGCCGCACGCCGCGGTTCGTCGAGTTGATTCCCGACGAGTAATGCGTCGAGCTACGGCGACGAGCGATAGATCTCCACGCCGGCAAACGCCGCCGCCTGTTCCAGCCGGAACTCCTGCTTGAGCCGCGCAAACAGCAGCCTCTGCGGATCGCCGTGAAACACTCGGCTGGTGACGAGCCACGTGACGCCGCCCACCGCACGCTCGCGAGCCGCCTGCAGTCCGGAGTCCGCCCCCCTCGCGTCGCGAATCACCTGGCTCAGCACGCCCGGCTCGGGCAGCTCGACGAACTGCTCGTCGTGCGTCGAATAGCGCCGCAGTGGCGGCGTCATGTAATCGGAAACGACCAGCGCCACGTCGTTCGCCCCGAGCCGCTCGTCCAGATACGCCGCGGCGGCGCGGACATCCTCGTTCTGGTAGCGCGGGTTCCAGTTCCGCTGGTACGTCGCAAAGAGCATGAGCCCAATCAATCCGCCGGCGGCAGCCAATCCCCAGGGCCTGCGCCCGGCGACTGCGGCGCCAACGCCAAGGATGACGGTGAGCGGCACGGCGCACCACGCCACGTGCCGTACGTTATAGGTGATGCCCGTGGCGAGCCCCACGCCGCCGACGATCAGCACCGGCGCCACCAGAAATACAAGCATCGGCGCCAGCCGGCGGCGGCGATCAAGGTCCGCGGCGCCAACCAGAAACAACGGCCCGCTGCACGCGGCCAGCGCCGCCGCCCACGGCAGCGCCGCCTGTGCGGCCGCACGAGGCGGCATCGTCTGCAGCTCCGGCGTCGACGGCCCCAGCGAATACCCCGACAGGAACGAGAAATACGTGTACCCCAGCGCCGCCGCGCTCAGCGGTCGCGGCTCGCGCAGATCTCGCTGAAACTCGAAATCCGTCCGCAGACAACTCACGACTGGGAGTGAGAGCACTCCAGCGGCTACGAACGCCGCGAACGCCAGGCGCCCCGGCCAACCGTGCCGATCGATGACGACCACAACGGCGGCCGCCATCAGCAAGATCGCGAAATAGTAATGCGTGAACATGCCGACCGCCGATGCGACGGCGAACGCCGCCCAGTCGCGTACCGCGTCGGTTCGCAGCGCGCGGACGAACAGCCACATCGCCGCCGCCGCCAACAGCACGTACAACGCATAGCCGCGCACCAATTGCGAGTAATAGAGTTGCAGCGGGTTGGCGGCCCACAGCGCCGCCGCGGCCACGCCGCCCCGGACGTCGCTCAGCTCCTCGCCAAGCTGCCATACGACCACGATCGACGCCAGCCCGCACAAGGCCGGCAGCCACCGGGCCGCGGCCTCCGATTTGGCAATCCCAAGCCACGCTTTGAGCAACAGCGCCGGCAGCGGCGGCATCGAATCGGGATCGTTCCAAACTTCCGAGGCGCTGTACCCGACGACCTCCATTTCCGCCACTTCGTCGACAAACAAACTCTGCCACGGCAACGAAACAGCATGCCACGCCGCGCTCGCCGCGAGGATGGCCACGATCGCAGTCAGCTCGGAAGTCCGCGACATGGGCGTCCGCTCAATCGTGCTCAAGACGAGGGGCGCCGCGGAAGAGGCGCCAAAGTTCACACAACGACCGGTTCCGCCGGCAAGAACTCTGACGCACGCACGCGATCCCGCACCCCCGCGCACGCCGCCGCGGTCTCGGCCAGCGGCGCCATTCGATACCGCTCGCTGATCATCCGCAGTGCATCACTCACCACGTGCAGCTTCGCCGCCCGCGGCAACTTCATGCCAGGAAAAAACGCCAATTCTGGCTCGTCCTCGCAACCCAGGAAGTCGAGCGGGTGCAACAGCATCGACGGCGCCACGCGGCGAACGCGACACAAGGCGAGCGCCGTCCGCAAGTAGAGTCTCCATGCCGGGCCGGCCAGTTGCCGCAAGTAGAGCAGATACGTCATGTGAAACGGCAGCCGCAGGATCGGCAGGGTGGTCACGGGAATCTCGACAAGCACGCCGCCGGCCAGATCAATCCCGTGCGCTCCGAGGGGCGCCAAACCGTCGCGCCACGAGCCGAACAATGGCTTCCGCGGACCGTCGCCCGCAGCGTGGCGTTTGGTCTTCAGCGCGCTGTACGCCCGAGCCACTGGCCCGAGAAACGTTGGAAACGCACTCGCGTCGTACGCGTAGTCCCGTCGCGCCAGGAGCCCCCGCAGCGCCGGCGACCCGCTGAACCCCGGCGCCCGGAATCCTCGACAACGCACGCCCAGCGCTTCGTCGATCGCCAGCTCGCCGTCGACGACCTCCCGCTCAACTTCATCGGCCGGCAATGACTGCAGCCACGGGTAATGGTTGAACGAATGGTTGCCAATCTCGTGCCCCGCGGCGACGAGCGCTTGCAGGGGCTCGCGCGCCGCGTCCCGCTGCGCGTCCCGGCCTACGACAAACGTCGTGATCGTCAACTCGCGCTCGTCGAGAAACTCCAGGATTCGCGGCACGACAGTCGGCAAGTAGCTCGGAAAGCTGCGCCAACACTCGTGGCCATGTGTGCGCAGGTACGTCCACTTGTCGTCCAAGTCGAGCGACAGGCTGGCCAGCGGTTTGGTCATGGCATTCAGTTCTGCAGCACAGGTTGGCGACTGATCGCATCGCCCGGCTCCGCCGCGGGCGACTCGATCGCCTCGCGCAACACGCCGGCCAGCGCGTCCGCGGCAATCTGGAGCGTCTCGTTCACGTTGAGATTCCCCTTGAGGATGTGGGCCGAGCTGACCACGTAGACGCCGGGAACCGATGTTTTCATTGGCGGCAGCCGCTGGGAGTAGTTGAGCGTCGGCAACGCCATGACGTACCGGGTGCGGGCCACGCGAAACGCCAGTACGTCCTCGCGCGAGAAATGCTCGTACATGCGCTCCAAGGATGCGAGGAACGACTCGCGGAATTCCTCGTCGCTCTGGTCGTACGTCGGGTCGTCCGCCGCGAGGTACTTGGGCAGATACACCAGCGAATGCCCGCCGAGCTCGCTGCGATCGACTATGGTCGTCATCTCGATCACCGCAGTGAACGGCACGCCGGCGTCGGTGATGTTCGTCACGTAGTACGGCGACAGCGGCTTGCGCAACAGCAGCGAAGCGCAGGCGATCCCCAAATATTCGACCTCGGCGAACCGTTTGCGCTCGTCGTCGTTCAGCTCGGGACACGCCTCGGCCACCAGCGGCGCGGGAACCGTGAACGCCACGTTGTCGAACTCCTGGCTCTCGTCGCCGCCGAACGTCACGCGGACGCCGCCCCCTTCAACCGCGCCGGCCGAATGCACGAGGGCGCCCACGCGAATCTTGACGCCCGCCTCGCGCAGCGCCTCCGCCATCCGATCCAGAACCCGCCCGTACCCGCCGGGCACGTAGCCGAACATCTCCTTCTTCAACCCCGTGCGGCGGGCCTTGTACATCCGGCTGATGTGGGCCCAAATGAACGCCGCGGAGGTGCGGCGATACGCCTCGCCGAGCTTGGACCGCAAGAGCGGCATCCAGATCGCTTCGAACGCGCCGCGGCCCGACCAGCGCCGCAGCCACGTCGTCACGGGAATCTGCTCCAGCCGTCGCCAATTCTGCAGCTTCGACGCCAGAAAGATCGTCCCGCCCAGCCGCAGCTTCTGCCACAAGTTGAGCGGCGGGAATGTGAGAAACTCCCACGTGCTCGACATCGAGTGCAGCCGACCACCCGAGTAGAAGCCGGTCTTAGTTTCGACCCACTTCATCTCGCCTTCCAGCCCGATCTCGGTGAGCAGCTCGCGCAAGCAACTGTCGGACAGCAATGTGACGTGGTAGAAGCGGTCCCACCTCGCGTCGCCCAGGCGCCACGCGCTGGTCAAGCCGCCCAGCCGCGGCGCCGCCTCCAACAGCGTCACGCGCTGGCCGCGCTGCGCTAGCCGCAGCGCGAGCGTCATCCCCAGCATGCCGCCGCCGACGACGGCCCAGTGTTGTGACGAGTCCCTAGTCATGGCGAATCCCGTGTTGAAAAGCCGTCGCTGCGATGCCTTACGTCAAGCCCGCCGCAGCCGCCGCCGGGCAATCAGCCGAAGCGTCTGCCACACCGTGCGGGCCACGCGCATCTTGCTCACCCCGCGCTTGGAGTCGTACCGCAGAATCATTGGCGCCTCGCCGATGATCAGCCGAAACTTCCGCAGCTTGAGCAGCACGTCGGCCATGCACGAAAAGCCCGTTTCGCTAACGAACGCGTCGCCGTAGTGGACAATCGCGCGCCGCAACACGTCCTCGCGGTATGCGCGGAAGCCGCACGTGTAGTCGCGCACCCCGTTGATCGGAAATACGGTCTGAAACAACGCCCGCGCGCCGTAGCTGAGCAGATTGCGATGCCACGGCACGCCGATCACCCGCGCCCCGGGCTGGTACCGCGACGCGATCACCACGTCGTGCCCTTCGCGGATCAGCCCGACCATGCGGGCCATCAAGCCCGGCGGGTGCGTGTTGTCGGAATCCATCGTCACGATCACGTCGCCCGGCTGGCTGTGCGCTAGCGCTGCGGTGAAGCACGTCCGCAGCGCCGCCGCCAGACCCTGGTTGACGGAGTGCTCCACGAGCACCACCGGCATCGAGAACGACGCGTGACTGGCGATGAGCGCCGTGTCGTCCGCGCTGCCGTCATCCACGACGATCACCAGGTAGTCGAGCCCCGCCGCCTCCAGCGCGGTTCGCACGCCTTCCAACAACGGCGTCAACGACTCACCCTCGTTGTACGCTGGCAGCGCCACGATCACCCGACCGCCTCGCCCTCCGCTGCGCTGCGGGGGCCGTGACAGCTCCGCCTCGACGACCGCCGCGTTCGACTCACTCAATGTTGTCGCCATCTGCGTCACCCTTGTTGCACGTCTCGACCCCGCCTGCTTCGCTCGCCCGTCAACGACTTCGCCAGACACATCCCCAAGAACTGCGTATTGCCCACGAGATACCGCCGCCACAGCCGCCGCGGCTCGCGCAACAGCCGGTAGAGCCACTCCAGCCCCGCGTTCTGCATCCACGCCGGCGCCATGGGCGCCAGTCCCGCATGAATGTCGAACGCCGCCCCGACACACAATTGCACGGCGTGAATCACGTGCCGCCGCTCCGCCGCGAACAGCTCCTGCTTCGGACAACCAAGTCCGACAAACACCAGACCGGCGCCGCTGCGGTTGATGCGTTCCACGGTCGCGGCGTTCTCCGCCGCCGACAGCGGACGAAATGGCGGCGCCTCGGCCCCGACGATCCGCAGCTTGGGAAATTGTTCACTCAGCCGAGCCGTCAGCCGTGCGATCACCTCGTCGCGACTGCCATAGAAGTACACCGGCACGCCCTCGTCCGCCGCCGCCTGGCACGCCGCCAACGTTAGCGCCGGGCCGTAGACGCGCTCGCCAATCCCCGCCGCGTGCCAGCGGTTGAGCGCCCACCGCACCGGTTGGCCGTCGCACGCCACCATGTCGAACCGGTTGAGGGCGGCCTTGAAGTCAGGGTCGCGCTGGGCCAGCGTCAGGCCGTGCACGCCCATGAAGTCGACGATCGCGGCGCGCCGCTCGCGGGCCCAAGTCATGATTTGCCCCAGCGCCTGCTCGGGGTTCAAGACGCTCACGCCCACGCCGAACAACTCGGCCTTGCGCGGCGCGTGGCCGTCATGCCGCGGCGCCGCGGCGGCGCGTTGATGTCTCGGGACGGGGGTTGTGGTCAGTGCGGTGCTCATCGGCAAACCTTCAGCTCTGGGCGGGGTTCAGGCGGGAGTCCGCGGCCGGCGCCGGGACGAATGTGACCGGCGCGCACCGGTCCGCGGGAAGGATCGGTGGAAACGCTCGCCGCGCGCGGCCGCGGGCGGCCTCGATCGCCGTCTCGTAAATCTCGATCAGCCGCCGATAATTCTGCGCGGCGGTGAAATGCCGCTCGTACTCGTGCCGCGCCGCCGATCGCATCGCCGCGAGTCGCTCGCCCGAGAAGTCGCGGCACGCGGCGACCGCGCGAGCCAGATCGCCGGCATCGCCCGGGGCGAACAGCCACCCCGTGCGTCCGTCGTCGACCAGCTCCGCCATGGCCCCCAACCGCGACGCGATCACCGGCGTCCCGCCGGCAAACGCCTCAGCAATCGTGCGGCCAAAGGTTTCGTACCACACGGACGGCACGATGACCGCCGTCGCCGCGCCAAACACGCGGTGCACGTCGCGCTCGGGCCGGCGTCCCAACCACTCGATGCGCGAATCGCTCGCCGCCGCGGCGGCGACGTCGCCCGCCAGCGGCCCGTCGCCCACGATTTTCAGCGGCGGCAGCGTCGCATTGCGGCGCCACGCCTTCAAGAGCGTCGTCACCCCTTTCTCCGGCGAGAGTCGACCGGCGAACGCAAAATACCCGCCGGTTCCGTCGCCCGCGCCGGGATCAGGATGCACCGAGTTGTGTTTCACATGGACCCGCTCGGCCGGAAGTCCCGCCGCGACGAACTTGCTGCGGGCGAACTCCGTGAGCGTGAAGAACGCGTCGACCTTGTGTCGCCAGGTTCCCATGGCCCGATGGACCATCTGCATCGCGACCACGGCGGCGCTGGCCGCCGTGCTGTCGTGGTAGCAACGGTGAACGATCGCCGGCCACGGCACGATGCGACCCACGCAGTCCTCGCACGGCCGGCCGTCGCGCATCAGTGTGGCGCCCGCGCACAACAGCCGATAGTTCCGCAGCGCCTGCACGACGGCCGCGCCGCCGCGCTGGGCCGCGTGACATACCGCGGGCGACAGCAGCGGAAACGTGTTGGTGCAATGGACCACGTCCGGCCGCTTGCGACGCACCAACTCCGCGACCTCGGCCGCGGCCCGGCGATTCCACAACGTCGTCGCCGCCGCCGCGACGGCGCCCATGTCGTTCATGGCTTCGTTGCGGCGCACATACTCCACGACTTCGTGCCCGCCGTCCACGAGCAGCGCACGCTCGTCCTCGAACGACTGGTCCTCGCCGCCGCGCTGAGTGTAATACGTGTGGCACAGGAGAATCTTCATGACGCCTTCTCCGCCGGTTCGATGCGGCCCCTCGGCCGGGCGAGCGTTGCGCGCACGCGGGGCGCCGTCTCGCCGCGGCCCTCGCGATGCATCAACCCCGCTACGAATCGTCCCTGCCCGAACACGCGCGGCGCCAGCGCCGCCATGCCGAACCGCAAGTACCCTTCCACGCGCCGCAGCCGGCATCGCCATGCGAGTGCGGCGTCGGCGTCGCCGGCCAGCTTCGCGCCGGCCAGCCGCGAGCCGTACATCGCCGCCCCGTGCGCCAGCCGCGCCGCTATGCAGAACGGCAATTGCCAGCGCCCCCGATCGTCGCAATCTCGCCGGCCGATCGTCACGCCGTGCCGCAGGGCGATGCGCTCCAGGTACGACGTCGCCAGCCGGCTCTCAGGAATCACGTGCTCGACCACCGCGTCCGGCGTGTACCATGCTTCGATCTCCGACGCCACGAGCCGATTGAAAAACTCCGTGTCTTCGCCCCCTTCGAGCCAGGTCTCGTTAAACGAGCCCAGCGCCGCGAACACGCCGCGGTGCACGAGCACGTTGCCGGTCGTCGGCAGCAACACCCGGCTGTAGCGAATCGGCTCAAGCCCGGCGGTTGACTCGCCCAAGAGCTGCCGGCAATAGGGGGCCAGTCGCGGCCGCGACTCGCCCTCGAACACGAGCGTGCGCGCTCCGCCGACGCAACTCAGCCCCCGCGCCTTCGCAAATCGGTACAGCGTCAGCAGCCAATCCGGCGCTGCGCACTGATCGTCGTCGAAGAACGCGATCCACGCGCCCCGCGCCTCGCTCAGCCCGTGATTCCGCGCAAATGGTAGCCCTTGCTTCGGCTCGAAGCCATACCTCACGTCCGGCCCGCCGCCGCGCGCCGCCTCGTCGACCACGAGCCGCGTGTCGTCCGTGCTCCCGTTGTCGACGACGACGACCTCCACTGCGAATTCGCCGTCGGTGCGCTGCGCCGTCAGGCTCTCCAGGGCGCGCGCAAGCGACTCCGATCGGTTGAACGTCGTGACGATCACCGAGACCAGTTCGCTGGTGGAGTCGTGCGTCACACTCATCAGCTTGTCGTTTTCGCCAAAGGAACCGCCCCGGACCCCGCGGGCCGCGGGACGGCGCCGCGCGCGGCCGGCGGCGCCGCCATCGGCGTCGCGCCTGCCAGTCGCCGCAGTTCTGCCTCAAAAATCACAAATGCCAACCCGGCGCCCAGGACATTGCCCGCCAGCATCGCCGCCGACGCGCCGGCCAGCCCGTACACCGGCACGAGCACCGGCGCCAGCGCCGCAGTGACCACGAACGTAAGTCCCTCGATCCACAAGTTCGCCTGCGGCCGGTCGATCGCCGCCAGCCCGTTGGTGGGCGCGATCGCCAGGCTCGCCGCCAGCGTGTTCACGCCTTGCAGCAACACGACCAGCCACACTTCCGCCGGCCGGCTGCCGTACGCCAGTTCGAACAGCCAGTCGCCCGCCACCGCATAGAGGACGCACAATGTCCCCAGCAGACCGGCGAAAATCCATGACGTCCGCCACACCGCCTGCCGCACTGCCGGCCCGCCGCCATGGTGAAAGGCGTACACCGCCATCGGTCGGAAGTAGTTGTTGATTCCCCGCACGAAGATCCAGGAGAGCCCCACGAGCGTGATGCACGTGGCCAGCACGCCGGCGCCCGCCGCCCCCAGGTACGCCGCTACGATCCACGGCATGATGAATCGGCTCCCCTGCCCCAGCACACGGGCCGCCAGCAGCCACCGGGAGAACGACCACATCTCGCGCCAGTCGTCGGCAAACTGTGCGGGAACCAGCGTCCAGCGATCACGCCAGCGAAACGCCCACCACAGGCAACCGGCCAGCGAAGAAACGCCGATCGCCAGGTACGTCGTCTCGACGTTGAGCACTCCCGCTTGCCAAAACGCGACGAGCATGATCGCCTGGACGACGAACGTCGCAACGTCGACCACCGTGGCGGTCACCACGTCGAAGTGGGCGAACGCGACGCTGCGGGCCAGTTCCCGCACAACAATGGGTGGCGTCGCCAGCGCCGTGGCCAGCAACGCCTTCGCCATGGCGTCGCCGGAATTGAGCCAACCGAACTCTCCGATCGCCGCTGCTCCCAGCGCAACGACGCCGATCGCGACCGCTCCCAGCGCCGCAAAGCACAGCGAGAACACGAGCGTGCTGCCCAACAAACGGCGCCGCCCCGCCGCCTCGCGCCGGTGCACTGCCACGAGATACGACGACTCGATCAGCCGCTCGTGCGTCACGAACATCAGCATGACGGCTGTGAACGACATGGCATACAGGCCGACTTCCGCCGACGTGCAGACCCGCGCCAACAGCACGACCCTGAGGAACGTGGCGGCGCTCGACACGGCCTGACAGGCCACGGTCAGCATGCTGCGTCGCACGAGATCGCCGTCGCCGCCCGGCGAACCGGCGTCGAACGTCGCCTCGAGCGCCCCGTGGGCGCCGTCGCGAACCGCGTCGTAGTTCTCGGCGACGGTTGTCAAAGCCAGCAACTCCCTTTTCCAGAACGAGGCGCGCGTCATCGCGCCAGCGCGCCCCGCGGGGCGGCATTGTCGTATCGGCGCGAAGCCCGCGGCGCAAATCGCCGCCGATCCCCCGCCGCCAAAGCCGGCGCGAGCCCTTCCGCATCCGCCGTCCGCCGCACGGCGATCGTCGTCATCGCCGTCACCAGCGCGAATCCGCCCAGCCCGACGCCCGGAAACTTCGACTCGGCCAGCCCATGCACGGCTGCAAATGCGCACAGACATGCCGCCCACAGAGCGCCCCTTCGCCCGGTGTATTCGTATCTCGCCGCGCACGCCGCGGCCGCCGCGCCAAACCACAGTACGTAGAACGCCAGCCCGACGACGCCCACGTTGAGCGCCAGGTCGAGATACGCGTTGTGCCCGTGCGGAATGTGCCAGGCGAACCTTTCGGAATAATCTTGAATCGTGCGCGAGTTCCAGAAGCTCGCGTAGCCGTAGCCCAGCCACGGCCGCTCCGCCGCGGCGTCCCACAGCTCCTCCCACAGCGGCAACCGCCCCGTGAGCGTGCCGACGTCTTGCCGACGGCCCATCGCGGTGACGTCGGCCGTTTCGTCGAGCGCCGCCACGGAAACAAAGCTGTACGCCGCGGCGCCCAAACACGCGAGCGTCAGGCACCCCGACAGCACGAGCCATCGCTGGACGCCCCGCGTCCGCAGGACCATGCCCACGGCCGCCGCGAAGAGAAACGCCGCGAGCGTCGTCCGCGACTTCGTGAACCACAACCCGGCCAGCGCCAAGATCACCAGCGCACGACGCAGCCAGGGCCGGTCGACCCGGCCAAACGGCACGAATGCCGCCGCCAACGCCACGAGCGCGCATTGCACGCTTTGGTCGTTAGGATGCACCGTCCCCGAGAAGCGGTAGTCGCTCCGCCACGGCCGGAAGTGCCCGTGCGCGGCCTCGGCCAGCACGCCCGCGCCGATGAATGCCAGCGCGGCCAGCAGGAGAATCCACGCGAGATCCTCAAGCTCGAAACGCGCCGCGGCGCCGAACGCCGCGACCAGCATCAACGCGACAATCGCCGTTTTGCGAAAGCTCTGCATCGCGTCGATGGACCACAGCACGGTGATCAAGCACCAACCGACGTACACTACGCACAACAGGAGCAGTCCCGTGTTCCACGTTAGCCGACGCCGCGGCGCCGTCGCCCACCAGGCAACGCCAAGGCCGGCCAGCAGAAGGTAGCCCACGGCCGAGCTGGTCGTCGTCTCGGCCTGCTGCGCCACAAACCGGTTCTCGGCCCGATCGGGCCCAAGCGCCGTCTCGGCGGCAACAATCTCGCTGTAGTCCAGCGAGTGGCCCACGAACCAGAACGCCGCCACGAGTCCTATCGCCGCGGCGCAGCGCGCCCCCCAGGACGCCAGCTCCGACTTCGCATCGATGGTGGGGGCAGCGCTCATCGCCGTCTCAAATCCATTCCGCACGGTTCAAATCCATCGCTCAAGCCACCGCGGCACATAGCTGCGTCGACGGTTCAACACAGCGCCCGACAACGGCACGCCGTCCTCCTCCAATCGGTCGGCCACCCGCTCCGCGCGTTGCTGCCGCGTGGCTTCCGATCGCACCACCAGCAGCACCTGGTCGAGTTGCCGGGCCAACAGCAGCGCCTGCTGCAATTCGTCCGCCGCGGGCAAGTCGAACACGACCAGCCGATGGTCGGCGCACGCCTCGGCGAACAGCGCCTCGACGCCGCCCGGCTCCCAGGAACTCGTCGCGCCCCGCGGCAGCGATCCGGCCGGCAACACCGTCAGACCCGGCGTCGGTCCAGGCCGCACGCAGTCCGCATAGCTAGCCTCGCCGGCGAGCAACTGCGCCAGCCCCGGCCCGGCGGACAGCCGCCACATCTTGCTCAGCCGCGGCGCTGTGGCATTGGTCTCCACCAGCAGCACCGGTCCAAGTTGCAGCTCGCTCGCCCGCACCGCCAGGTTGGCGGCGACGGTCGTCACGCCCACGCGCCGTTCGCAGCCGATCAGTCCAAGCGTCGTCGACTTCGCGGACTCCGGCGCGTGCCGCGCCTCGAGCCGCCACAGAATGGCGTCGTACGGCTCGGTCCCGCGACGAGACGGCGTCGTCGCCGCACGCGCCGACCCAAGGCGAGTAGCCCGATCCACCAGGGCCATGCGCTCCGCGTGGTCCGCAGCGCCGTTCTGATCGGCCGGCGCGACTCCGTTGACGGGAATGACTTGATTTATCATTTCGACCCTCACGCCCGGGACCGCGCCGCCGGCGCCGCCCCATAAAACCGCCCTTCGGGAACCGACGCCAACACCGGCAAACGCACCGCTCGCTCCAACTGCTCTTCCGAATGCACGCGGCCACCGAGCTTCTCGCAGCCCAGCACCAGCGCCACGCTGCCCACCGACGCCAGCGCCAGCGCGAGCGCCCCCACAAGCAGCTTCGACGGGCTGATCGGCTTCTCCGCCAGCGTCGCCGCCTGCGCCTCCACCAGCCCCGTGATCCGCTGCCGGTCGAGCTCTTCGTCGATCCGCGCCTTCTCCAAGTCGTCGGCATACGCAAAATAGTTGGTGCGCGCCAGCGTCGTCGCCCGCGAGAGATTCTCAATCTCCACTTCGTCGTCGTTGAGCTGCCGGAGCGCGGCGGCCGCGGCCGTGCGCTGCTCGTCGAGCTCCGTCAACTGGGCCTCGCTGCCGGCCAACTGGCTCTCGGCCTGGGCCAGCTCCAACAGCAGCGCCCGTTGGTTCGTGTTGACGCTGTCGACGGTCTGCTCGCGCGACTCCGCCTCGCCCTGGAGCATCTGCTGCGCTTCCTCGACCTGCGCCTGCATGGAGATCACCAGCGGGTGATCCGCGTTGTACTTCGCCTCCAAGTTCATGAGTTGCACCTGCAGCTCGTAAAGCTGCGACCGCAGCGCATCGGCGCCGGTGTTTGGCATCACGGTCGTCGTCGAGTGCAGCCGCTCCGGCATGGCCGCGGCTCGTTCGGTGAGCGCCGCCACGCGCGCCCGGCCGGCGGCGATCGCCTGGATCGTCTCGTTCCGCCCCTGCTCGAGGCTCCCCAGCCGATTCTCCAGCGTGCTCCGCCGTGACTCGATCGATCCCACGCCCATGCGGTTCTTCGCGTCTCGCAGCGCGTTCTCCGCGTCGACGAGCTGGCGTTCCAAGTCGTTGCGCTGTTGCTCGAAGAACGGCCGCGATCCGCTCGTCCGGTGCAGCCGAACGTGCTCCTCGCGGTACGCGTCGACGACGGCGCTCAACACGCGCTGCGCCAACTCGGCCGTCTCCGCGTCGTACGTCAGCACGACGACCGTCGATTCGTGCTCGGCGTCGACCTCCAGATTCCGCTCGATTTGGATGATCGCTTCCTCGCGATTCGAAATGGGGTCGATGCTCTTGACCGCTCCCGCGAACTTCCGCAACGGCGTCAGCACGGCGTCGGCGAGGGGGCTTGGCGCCGCGGCCTCCGACCCCGTCTCGCCCAGCACCACCTCCGGCGTCAGCCGATCGACCGCCTTCTCGAGGATTGCCCGGCTGCCGGCGACTTCGATCGCCGTGGCCACCTCGCTGTCGCGCCCGGCTTGTTGCAGGGCGATCGTCTTGCCGGTCGTCGCCGTAGGATCGAGGCCGATGCTCTCGCGCCCGACCTGCAAGAACATTCGCGCTTCCGAGCGGTACTTCCGCGGCGCGTACAAAATCACGAGCGTCGCGAGGGCGACGACCGACGCCGCAAACGCGAACGCCTTCTTCTTGTGCCGGAAGAACATCGTCGCGGCTTCGCGCAGCCCGTCGCCGCCGGACGAGCATTCTTGATGAGATTCGCCGTTCATGTCATTCGCCTTGCATGGTGGTCATCGCGCCCGCATTGGCGGGCAATCGTGGCGTGAACAGAACTCGCTCGGCGCCGCGCCGCTCCACGGCGGCGCAAGGACGCAGCGCCTCGCGATACACTTCCCGCATCGCGTCCCATTGACGGTCCCAATGAAACTCCGCGGCCCGGGCAATCGCCCCCGCGCTCAACCGGGCCAATGCTTCGCCGTCGCCGGCCAGCCGCAGCACCGCGTCGCGAAAACCCGTAATCGCCGCCGTCGCGTCGGTCGCCGGCACGCGCACCGCGCAGTCGTCGGTCATCACATCCGCCGCGCCTTGGTGGTCAAGTCCGATGATCGGCGCCCCCGCCGCCAGCGCCTCCAGCAGCCCCGTGCCCGACGTGTCCCGCAAGCTCGTGAACGCGAACACGTCCGCCCAGTCGTAGTGTGGAAGCTGACCGTCGTACGCGGGCCAGCCGACCCACTCGATGTTCCCGGCGATCCCGAGCCGCTCCGCCAACCGCCGCCACCGCGGCTCGCACGTGCCCTGCCCCATGACGCGCAGCGCATACCGGCGCTCCGCCGGCAACGCGGCGAGCGCGCGCAACAGCAGCGGCAGGCCTTTCCACGATCGCAGCCGTCCCGACCATAGAATCTTGAGCGGCTCGTTCTCGTCGCGGCGTGGCCGTGGCGCCTCGCGCACCTGCGCGACGCCGGTCTCGAGTTGCACCCGCGGCGTCGCGCCATATCGCTTTTCCAGATCGCGAGCCACTTCGCGATTGGCCGCCATCACCGCGGCCGACCGGCACATCGCCCGCCGCACGCGACGCCCAAACCGCAATTGGCAGTCATTCACGACATTCCGCAGCAGCTCGCGCACGGCGCCCCGCGCGTCCAACTCCCGCACGAACGCCAGCGGAAATGGCCGCGTCCCGCCCACCGGCCCCCACACGAACGGCGGACCCAGCCGCCAGCAGTCGCTCGGTTCGCGGTATCCACAAAAACTCACCTGATGCACCAGGTCGAATGGCCGCTCCGCGTGGAGCTCTTTGGCCAGACGAAACACGCGCCGCTGCCACCGCCGATAGCCCAAGTAATAGGTCACGGTGTCCGCCATGAGCGCGCGCTCTAGCGGGCTCACAGGAAACTCGACGACGGCCACGTCACCCGCACCCGGCTCGCCGCGCGCACAAATCACCGTCACGTCGTACTCTTCGGCCGCGTGTTGGGCCCGCTGCCAGGACAGGCGGGACTCCATCGAATGCAGGCGATCGTAGTGGTACGCCGTCATCAACAAGCGCGGTCGAACAGCGCGCCGGGGCGCGCTGGCAACTCTCGGCATCAAAGTCATGGCTGGCTCGGCTCTGGCGGCGCGCGACTCTTGCACGCCAAGGCTCGCTACCGCATCCCTCGTTGAAACACCAGCGACGGCAGCGTCACCAGCACCAACTTCACGTCGTGCCAAACGCTTTGCCGCGCCACATACCTTAAATCCATCCGCACCCAATCGTCGAAACGCACCCGGCCGCGACCCATCACTTGCCAAGTGCACGTCATCCCCGGAACCACGTCCAACCGCCGCCGCTGCCAGCCCGCACACGCCTGTGATTCGGCCGTCGGCAAGGGCCGCGGCCCCACGAGCGACATCTCCCCCACGAGCACGTTCCAGAACTGGGGCAGCTCGTCGACGCTCGTCCAGCGTAGAAACCGCCCCAGCCACGTCGTCCGCGGATCCCGGCGCATCTTGAACGCCGGTCCGTCCTGGTGACTCAACTCCAAGAGATCTTCCTTAAGCTCTTCCGCGCCGACGCACATCGTCCGCAGCTTCCAAATCTTGAATCGCCGGCCGCCGAGCCCTTCGCGCTCCTGCCGAAAGAACACCGGCCCCGGCGACGACGCCTTGATGGCCGCCGCCGCGACGAGCAGGATCGGCCCCGCCACCGTCAGCCCCGTCACGGCGCCCGCCACGTCGATGGCCCGTTTCCACCGCGGCATCGGCTTGGCGAAAAACAGCTCGCTCGAACCGCCCTCGCCGTTCTCTGTGGGCGACGCGGCCACGCCTTCGACGCTCGCCTCGTCCTCCTCCGCCGCGGATTCGCTGTTGCGGCCGCGCTCCGGCGGCGGATAAGTCACCACGTCGCACTGCGGGCGCTCCGGCCCCGGCGGGTAGACCTCGCTCACATCGGTCGCCACCTTCCACGCCCCGGCGGCCGGCGTGTCCGGCAGCAAGACGCCGATGCGGCCGTCTTCGAGCAAGCCCGGCGTGTCGGTCACCCGCAGCCGGCCTTCGAGGACGCGGGCGAGAAAATCGACGTCGGCCGGCGCCGACTTGTGCGGGGCGAGGCGGATCAACAGCAGCGACAACGTCGAGCCGTTGCGGTCCACGCGCATGCGCTCGCAGTCGGCGGCAAATCGAAAGTCGCTGGGGTCGAGGAGAGAATCGTGCTTAGGCGCCGTTCTCCGTGCCAACAGTCGTGCGTGGAGGCGGCGTTTGGGTTCGTCGGGTTTCAGCTTCATGGTTGCAGCAGGGGTCCCATCCAAGTAACAACTGCCAAGTCCTCGCGATCCGGCAACACCCCGATCCGGCTTCGCGAGAACGCCGCCAATCCGTTTGAGGCGCCCAGGGCGCGGGCCAAGGCCGCGGCCGCGCGCAGGCGCGTAACTCCATCGACGGGGCCAGTTTTAGCCCCACGGCGGCGGAAAGCCGCGTCGCCGTCATAAGTGGTGTCCTAGTTTGTTGTTTGCCGCAAAGGGGCTGACAGACCGCGGGCTCGCGGCCAAAAATGCGGCGCGTCTGGGCGGGGTTTGCGCTCGACAGGGCGAGATTCCATACTCCAGGCCAGCGACGAGGCGCCGATCGCCGGCAACTCCGCCGCTTGCGGCGCGCAAAGACCGTAAGCGGCATACGCGACGCCAAGTTAAGGCGTTGCGCACGGGTCCGATTATAATGAGCGAAAAAGCGATGTCGAATGTATTCGACGGAAATTCAGCGAATTCGCGCCGCCGCATCGTGCCCGGCCATGCCCTGCAAAGCGCGCAGGGAATCGTCCTAATTGTCCGCTCCAGTTGGAGTTGCGATGAGCACGCCTGTCACTGCCTTCCAGTCGCTGGGAGTGGCTGTCCTCGACGCTCAGGCGCGTCTGATCGGCGCCAATCAAACGTATCGCGATTGGCTCCCGCGCGATGAATTTCGCGAGCTCGTCGACAGCGGCGTCCCAAAGATTCTGGCAGGCCAGGCCTCCTTGGAATGGACCCTTCCCGGTCACGCCACCGTCCGCCTCGATCGGCTCGACGGCGCCGCGGGATCGTTCGTTCTCGTCACGCTTCAACGCCATGCACACAGTCACGAATCGTTGGCGCGCGACGCCCTCACCAACCTGCCCGATCGCCGCGCCGTCGCCGCGCGCGCCGCGGCGTGGCGCCGCGACGCCGCCCCGACCACGCCGCGGTTCGCCGTGCTGTTCCTCGATCTCGACGACTTCAAACAGGTGAATGACCGCCACGGTCACGCCGTCGGCGACGCGGTCCTCAAGGCCCTCGCCGAGCGGTGGGTCGATTGCGTTCGCGACGGCGATCTCGTCGCCCGCTACGGCGGCGATGAATTCGTCGTGCTCGTCCAGGGCGCGACGACGCCTGAGGAGATCGAACCGGTGGTGCGCCGTTTGGAAAATGCCGCGCGGCAACCCGTCAACGTGGGCGACTTGTCTTTGCAAGTCTCGGGAACAGTCGGTTGGTCGACGCCGGTCGACGCCGACTGGACGATTGACGCGCTGGTCGCCGCCGCCGACCGCGACATGTACGCCCGCAAGGGCCGTGTGATACGCTGAAGCCATGATGGCCGAGCCGCTCGTGGAACTCGTCGACGCCGGGAAGACCTTCCCCGGCGGCGCCGTCGCCGTCGATGGCCTGTCGTTCACGCTCGGCGAAGGCGAGTTCGTCAGCTTGCTCGGCCCTTCGGGCTGCGGTAAGAGCACCGCGCTGCGAATGATCGCCGGCCTCGCGCCGCCCACGCGCGGAATCGTTCGCCGCGCTTGGGACGGCCAACGCGAAGCGGCCCGGCAGAACATCGGCTGTGTGTTTCAGGACCCCACGCTGCTCCCCTGGGCGTCGGCGTGGAACAATGTGTTTTTGCCGCTGCGACTCGCGGGCGTCGGTCGCGAGGCGGCCCGCCAACGCGTCGACGAAGCCCTCGCGCTCGCGGGATTGTCCGACTTCGCCAAGGCTTACCCTCGGCAGCTCTCCGGCGGTATGAGAATGCGCGCCGCGCTGGCCCGGGCACTGGTCACGCGGCCGCGGTTGGTGCTGCTCGACGAGCCGCTTGCCGCACTCGACGAACTCTCCCGCAGCCGGCTCAACGACGAGTTGCTCGCCCTGTGGCGCGAGCGCCGCTGGACCGTGCTGTTCATCACGCACAGCGTCTACGAGTCGGTCTACCTGTCGACGCGCGTCCTGGTCATGTCGCCGCGCCCGGGACGCATCGTCGACGACATTCCCATCGATCTCCCCGCAACTCGCTCTTCCGAAGCGCGCACAACGCCGCACTACAACGCCCTCTGCCGTCGCGTCTCCGACGCACTCGAACGCGCGATGCTTATCGACCCCTCCGAGACGCGATGCGCACAACTTGTTCCGGCCCCCTCCCCCTCCGAGGGGAGGGCTGGGGAGGGGGGATAGCGCCATGCAAGACGTCCCATCTCGCGCGCGCCTCTGGGGTTACCTCGCCCCGATCATCGTCTGCGTTCTCCTCCTCGCCGCCTGGGAAGCCATCGTCCGCGTCAAGCAAATCCCCCCCTACCAACTCGCCCCGCCCAGCCTCATCGCCGCGACGATCCACGATCACTGGCCGGAACTCGCCTCCGCGTGGCTCGTCACGGTGAAAACGATGCTCGTCGCCCTCGCCGCCGCAATCGTCATCGGCGTCGCACTCGCGGCGGCCTTCGCCTCGTCGCGTCTCCTCGAAGCAAGCTTCTTCCCCTACGCCGTCATTCTCCAAGTGACGCCGTTGGTCGCCGTCGCTCCGTTTATCGTGCTGTGGGTCGGCCTGGAGCGCGTCTGGCTGACGCAAGTTGTCTGCGCGTGGATTGTCGCGTTCTTCCCCATCCTGTCGAATACCGCCGTCGGACTCCGCAGCGCCGACCCGGGCCTCGGCGACCTGTTCGACCTCTACGGCGCCACACGCTGGCAGAAACTCCGCTGGCTGCGCGCCCCCGCCGCCCTCCCCTACTTTCTCGCCGGACTGCGCATCTCCGCAAATCTCGCGCTGGTGGGCGCGGTCGTCGCCGAGTTTGTCATCGGTCCCGAGATGGACAAACCCGGCCTCGCGTCGACAATTCTCGAAAGCCAGCTCCGCAGCGACACGCCCCGCATGTTCGCCGCGCTGGCCTTGGTGTCCCTCACCGGCGTCGGCGCCTACCTCGCCACGCACATCCTCAGCCGCGCGCTGCTCAGCCGCTGGCACGCCAGCGAGCTGACGCCAAATAATTAGGACTCAATAGTCGCCAGGGTG
>JBIOVA010000105.1:0-8655 GCA_044867485.1 Lacipirellulaceae bacterium
CCCGGCGATATGCCCCTCAGAAGTGCGGATTGCTTGGGGCCGGCGGCTGCGCCCCGGGTCCGCGATAAGGAGCCCGCTCAAGTGCTTTCGCATCGGGGTCTTTTGGGGTAAGCTGGAGCTGCCAGCGAGGGAGTGGGGGCTGGCGGCTGCGGCGGAAGCCAAAGAAATCCCTCGGCGCCATGGATGCCGACAACGGTCGACATGGGCGGGGCGGCTGGTTGCTTTTCACTTGGCGGCGCTCGATCGGGGCGCCGCGATACGTTCGTTCGCTCACTTCTTGTCCGATGAAGTTGTCTCGTCTTATCTCGATTCCAGGTCGCGCAGCCCTTGTTTGCGTGGTTTGTCTTGCGGTGCAGTCCCTTGCCAGCTGCGGCGGCCGCAAGGCCCCCACGGGCGGCGACGCACAGGCGCGCGCCGCATTGACCGTCCTGGGACTGCAATATGGCGCGTTCCTCGGGGCGCATGGCGGCGCGGCGCCGCCCGATGATGCCGCCATGCGGCAGTTTCTCGAGTCGCGACTCGAAGAACTCAAAACGTACAACGTCGCCAGCGTCGATCAGCTTCTCACGGCGACGCGCGACGGCAAGCCCGCCAGATTCGTCTGCGGAAAAACAATCGCCTCGGCGGATCAGCCGCAGTACTTGTGGGCGGCCTATGAAGAGGAAGGCGCGGGCGGAACGCGGCTTGCCTCGAATACGCGCGGCGGAGTGTATGAGCTCACCGCCGAAGAGTTCGCCAAACAAATCTCCCCCAAGTAACCATCGCGGCATGCCGCGTCAATTGTTCCCATTCGCTTCTCACTTCCTCATCCCAAACCTTCGATCCAAGAGATGCGGCCATGACGCTCAATTCGTCCCGCTCCGCCAAAGCATTCACCCTCGTCGAGCTGCTCGTCGTCATCGCCATCATCGGCGTGCTTGTCGCACTGTTGCTGCCAGCCATTCAGGCGGCGCGTGAGGCCGCGCGCCGGGCCCAGTGCCAGAACCAGCTCAAGCAGATCGGCCTGGCAATGCAGAATCACCTCAATGCCCTCAAAGTTTTTCCGACTGGCGGCGATGGCTACAACCCGAACATCCGCAATTACGTCACCGGCGGGAAACCCAACGAAGGAAACCGGCAAGGGCTAGGATGGGGGTATCAAATCCTGCCCTTCCTGGAACAAAACGCGCTCAAGGGCATTACCACGATGGGTCGGTTGGCCTCCGCAGAGATCACGCTGTACTTCTGCCCATCGCGACGCCCCAACGCGAAATCGACGGTCTTCAGCGAAGCCGTCGACGGCATCAGGCTACCGTATTTGCTCACCGACTACGCCGCGCCGTACCCCATGACCTATCTCAATCCGCAGACAGGCGCCAATATCGGCAAGAAATACACGGTCCTCAATTGGGGAGACACAGGCATTGCGGCCCACGTGAACCAAGTTCGGAACTCGTTTTTGACCGGCCGGGGCAACAACGGTACGACCGAACCCGCGGACAATTTTCCGTGCGACGGGCTCATTGTGCGGACCCCGTGGAGGTGGAAAGACAAAGAGTGGGTGAGCGGCGTGAGTAAAGCGGTCGAACCTGCCGAATGCACGGATGGCCTGAGCAACACGCTGTTGGTCGCCGAAAAAATGGTGCGCACCGACTTGTATGAGGGCGGGAGTTGGTCGGACGACTTAGGTTGGGGCGACGGTTGGGACGCCGACCAGCTTCGGTCCACGGGTCTTCAGCCTGTCAACGACTCGGACTCCTTGTGCTATACCCAGCCAGGGCAAACCTGGTGCGGCGGGCCGCCCCCGGGTTACAACGAGAACTTGCTCTTTGGCTCGGCTCATCCCAATGGGATCAACGCCGTGTTCGGCGACGGATCGGTTCATCCCATCGCCTTCACGGTCGACGTGGTGCTCTTCAACAATCTCGGCGCGCGCAATGACGAGGAGACGGTCGACCTCAGCCGGCTGTAGCGTGATGCACCGCTCGGTCGCAGACGCAAAGCGTGCCACTGGCGCCCCGCCAGTGCTGAAGTGGGTACTCGCTCGGCACTTCGCACTGGCGAGACGCCAGTGGCGCCCGTTCGAGTGGCATTTTGAACCTCAATAGCCAACTGAGCAAATCCCTATGGCCACGCGACGCGATTTCCTGAAACACACGTCCGCCGGCGCCGCACTCGCCGCGCCGTATCTGTGGACCCGCCGCGCGGCCCGCGCCCAGGACGCCGCGGGCCCCGAGCGCGATCTTCGCGTCGCCTCGATCGGCGTGGGCGGCAGCCGCGGTCGCTGGGGGCAGGGCGGAGCGATTGCCCGCGCCGCGGCCCGCTTCGGCACGATGGTCGCCGTCTGCGACGTCGACGACGTCCACACCGCCGAGTTCAACCGCCGTTTCGACGGCAAGCTGGCTACTTATCGCGACTACCGCGAGCTGTTGGCGAAGGAAAAGCCCGACGTGGTGACGATCGGCACGCCCGACCATTGGCACGTCCCCATCGCCTTGGCCGCGCTGGCCGCCGGCTGCCACGTGTACTGCGAGAAGCCGCTCACGCTGACCATTGATGAAGGCCTCGCCATCCGCCAGGCGGTCCACGACTCCGGCAAGGTCTTTCAAGTCGGCACGCAGCAGCGCAGCGAATACCGCCAGGTGTTCCTCAAAGCGATCGCCCTGGTGCAAAGCGGCCGGCTCGGCAAGAACGTGAACGCCCACCTCGCGATCGAGTCGGGGGAAGTCGGCGGCCCGTTTCGCACGGCGCCGCCGCCGGACGACCTCGACTGGAACATGTGGGTCGGCCCCGCGCCGCAGGCCGAGTACAGCCCCGAGCGCCGCAAGGAATTTCGCTGGTACTTCGACTACTCCGGCGGCAAGATGACCGACTGGGGAGCCCATCACATCGACATCGCCCAGTGGGCCCTCGGCCAGGACAAGTCCGGCCCCGTGTCGGTCCACGGCACGGGCAAGTACACGTCGATCGTGCCCGACAACTTCGACTGGCACGCGTACGTCAACGGCGACGCCGCGCTCCCCAACGGCTACCACACGGCCGTCAACTTCAACATTGAGCTGAAGTACGCCGGCGGTTCGTCGATCCACGTCCACGACTACTACCGCCGCGACGACCAGACGCGGTTCGGCAACGGCATCCTGTTCGAGGGGGACGAGGGCCGCATCTTCGTCAATCGCGAGCGGCTGAGCGGCAAACCGGTCGACGATCTGACCGAAAGCGACAACCGCGAGCTCGAAGAGCGGATCGTCCAACTCTACAAGGGCCGGGAACCGTCGCGTCGCCGCGGCCACATGGGCAACTTCTTCGAGTGCATCGCCGACGGCGGCGAGCCGGCGTCCGACGTCGACATGCATCACCGCACGATGACCTCCTGCCACCTGTGCAACATCGCACTGATGCTCGGCCGCGAGCTGAAATGGGATCCGGCGGCGGAGAAGTTCGTCGACGACGCCGAAGCGGAGAGCTTCCGCACGCGCAAGCGGCGCACGGAGTTTCCGTTGGCGTAAGACCGCCAGGCTTTTTGCGTTGGATCCAGCGCGGAATTGACTATTCTTGCAGTCGCCGACCGGTCGATGGATGTTAGAATTGAGGCGTGGGCGTTCCCTTTCCTGCCGAGCCTCTGCGTCCCGCCATGTCGCCGCCCGTTGACCAACCCGAATTCTCCGATGAGCAGCTTCGCGCCGCCCTTCGTGCGATTGGCGCCGAGGTACGCCAGGTCGCGATTCGTAACAACTTGCCGCTGACGGTTTATCAGGGAGGAGTGGTGGTTGAGTTGAATCCCACCACCGGCAAAGTGGTTCGCGTCAGGAAGGTTAAGACCAGTGCGACGGCTGTGAAGCGTAGCTGATGGATCCGGCGGCTCCCAAGCGATTGCGAATGTTCGCCGGGCCCAATGGTTCTGGAAAGACGACGCTCGCCCGGCGTTTCGCGGTCGAATTCTCGACCAGCGGCCTCTTCCACCTGTATCGGTTCGTGAATGCCGATGAGATCTACGAAACGCTTCGCTCCGGCGGGGCGGTCCCTTTGGAAGGCCCCTGGGCTGCGGCTAACGTCGATGAAGTGCGGGCAGCGTTAGTTCAAGTCGGCCGCCTCCAAGCCGACCATCCCATGCTTGTTACGCTGCACCTTGAAGAGGGGCGGCTCCTCGTGAAGCCAGATGCGTGCGACGCCTATGGAGCCGCGACGGTGGCCGATCTCCTGCGAGAGTCTTTGTTGGAAGCCGGAGCCTCGTTCTCATTTGAGACGGTCATGTCTCATCCCAGCAAGATCGAGTTCCTGCAACGGGCGCAGGCGGCGGGCTATCGAACTTACGTGTATTTCGTCGCGACGGATTCTCCGGAACTTAACGTGATTCGCGTCGAAGACCGAATCAAGTCGGGCGGGCATAGCGTCCCGCCGGAGAAGATCGTTCCCCGTTACGAGCGGTGTTTAGCGTTAGCACAAGACGCACTTCGCGCCGCGCACCGGGCATTCGTATTCGATACGTCTGGAGAGGAGCCGCTCTGGCTCGCTGAGCTCCATCCCGATGGGGCGCTTCAACTGAAGTGCGACCCAAGCGTCGTTCCAAAGTGGTTTAACACTTGGATCGCGCCGGGTTTTCCCGCCCCGAGAGGCTAACTACCAATCTTACCAATCGGCTTTGCCTCCGCCCGCGCGGGGACACCAATAAATCTCGCGGCGACTCCGTTTTTGCTTCCCGCGCGTTCTCGCCGCGAAACTTCCGCCTAAAATCAGGGCGGGTTTTGATTCTCTTCGGCTCGTAACCCTTCTCGTCCGTCGAACCTCGCTTCTCTGGCGGACGCAGAGGCGACGTCTTTTCCGGGGCAGCGCGGCTCAGGGGGGTTGGGCTGCGTCCAGGGATCTCTTGCACCTGCGGAGCCATTCTCATGACGATTGCGATGCGACTCAGCTTGCGCCGCGGCACGGCGGCCATGGGATTTGCGGCGATCCTGGCGATCGGCCCGGCGGCCAGCGCCCAGAGCACCTGGAACGGCGGCGGCGCCGACAACAACTGGGGAACCGCCGGCAATTGGAACCAGGCGCCAAGTTTTCCCGCCGACCTTGTCTTTGACGGCGGCACGCGGCTGGCTCCGAACAACAATCTGACGAATCCTGTCGTACGAAACCTCGGCTTCGGCGCCGGCGCCGGCGCGTTCGTCATCGGCGGCAACGCCTTCACCCTCGGCGACGACGCCACAGCCGACTACCGCGACGGCGGCATCGACCACGCCGACGACTCGCTCCAGACCATCAACACCAACATCACCGTCTCGCGCGGCCACCACGACATTGTCACGACGACCGGCGGGCTGACGCTGGGCGGCGCGTTGACGCGCAACGCGGGCGCCGGCGTCCAGTTCATGCCCGCCACGGGCGCGAATATCAAGACCACGCTCGCCAATACGAGCGGCCTCCTGGGCGGCTGGGCGACCATCAAGAACCCCAATCCCACGATCCCGCAAGAGACCTATCTCTACGCCAAGGTCGACGGCTCGGGCAACGTCGTCCCTTACCTCGACTACACGGATGACACGAACGTCAATGGCTTCGCAGCAATTCCGGAAACCACGCTTCCGGCGGGCGTCAATTCGGCAACGAACATCCGCTGGTTCGGCGGACCGTCAGTTGCCGAGAATCTGGTCCTCGGCGCCGGCGTCACCGACCTGAACACGTTTCTCTACGAGGGGCCTCACGACTATCTGGCCCGCGTCGACGTCGGCGTCGGCAACACGCTGCGGTTTTCGGACGGCGGCGGGTTCTTCCGGTCGAATCCCGACGGCGTCACCAACACCATCGGTCTGGGATTTACCAACGGCACGATCACCGCCGGGCATTCCAACGCCCCCGCCACATTGAATATCTGGAAGAACACGACCGTGACGCCCGGCGCGTCGCCCGACGGCGAGGACGACAACAACACGGTCAACCTCAACGGAACCGTCATCGCGAACAACCCCGACGGCGGCGCCGTGGCGGTCGTCTCCAGCGGCGCCGGCGGCGTGCGCACCGAGAATGCGGCCCACACGTTCACCGGCGGGCTCTACATCAACCGTGGCGTCTGGCGCGCCCAAGGCGCCGCCGCCGCTACGCCCTTTGGCATGGGCAACGTCTACGTCGCCAGCGGCGCCCAGGCGTACATTAACAACGGCCCCATCACCATCGAGAACGACTTTTACCTCAACGGCCGCGGCATCGACGAGGCGGCCTTCTTCGTCGGCGCCATGCGAGTGGCCGCGGACAGCGCCATCCTCAACGGCGACATCATCCTCACCGGCGACACGCGGTTCGGCAATCGCGGGGCGCAGGCGCTGGCTTCCGAACTTGGAACCGCCAACCAAGGCGTCCTGCTCAACGGCAAGATCACCGGCAATCACGACCTGGAACTGAGCGTCAAGAACGACCAGGGCGGTTCGACGATCGACGCCAACATGCCGACGATGATTCTTGCCAACTCTTCCAACAACTGGGGCGGCGACACGACTATTGGCAACGGTCGCATTCGCGTTGGCGGCACGGGCGAAGTGCTGCCGCACGGCGCCGGCAAGGGAAACGTCACGCTGCTGGGAGAAGGCGCCGCCGCTGCGCGTCCGACCATCCTGACGCTAGACGGCCAGGTTGAGACCGTCAATGGCCTCTTCTCGTCGGGCGTGGAAACCGAGGTGTTCGTCACAAACCAAACCGCGATCGAAGCCACGCTCCGCGTGGGCGCCAATGACGCCACGTCGACGTTCGGCGGCACGATCATGGACGACCCATCATTCCTCGCCAAACTCCATGTCACGAAGATCGGCAACGGCACGTTCACGATGACGGGCCCCAACGCCTACACCGGCGATACGCGCGTCTATGGCGGCACGCTCAGCATCAATACTCCGAACCTGGCAAGCGTCGGCGACGTCCACATCACGACGGGCGCCGTGCTCAACCTCAACTTTGCCGGAACCAACAGCATCGATTCGTTGTTCTTCAACGGCATTGCCCAGGCCACGGGAACCTACGGGCGCGTGGGGTCCGGCGCCACGTTCCAGAGCAATCGATTCACCGGCGACGGTCTGCTGCAAGTCAGCATGTTGGGCACGTCGCTCATCCCCGGCGACTTTGACCTGGACAACGACGTCGACGCCGCGGACCTCGACCGCTGGAGAGCCGGCTATGGCGACGGCGGCGCCGCCGACGCCGATTTCGACGGCGACAGCGACGGCAACGACTTCTTGATCTGGCAGCGCAATATCGGCCGGACCACGCCCGTGGCGCCCACCGCGGGAAGCGTGCCCGAACCGAGTGCGGCAGTGCTGGCTGGACTGGCCGCCCTCGGTCTGCGGATGACGCGGCGGAAACGGGGCTAATTCCGTCGCATCGGGCGGGCGCCGCTCGTCGGGGGCCGGGCGGCGTCCGTTTTTGTCGTCGCCGATTCCACTGGAACAACGGGAGGTCGGCCCATGCCGCGCACCGTCGCGATTGCCGCCATGGCGCTCATCGTCCTGACGATGGCGGCGCCCGCCGCTGCGCAGCAAACTGCGGCGACGCTCACCACCGGATCGGTCGGCGTGCGTTTGCGCCGCGTCAACACGATTCCCGGCGCCGCCAACGCCAATCCGCTTTACGGCACGACGGCGCCTGGCGATAGTCGGTTGTTCGTCGTCCAGCAAGGCACCGTCGACTCCAACCCCGACACGCCGGGCCGCATCCGCTATTTCAATCCCAACGTCGTCGACGGCACGATCGGCACGCTGCTTGATTGGAGCGTCGCCCTGCCCGGCGTCATCGACGTGCGGCACTTCGAGAAGGGACTCTTGGGTCTGGCGTTTCACCCCAACTTCGCCACGCCTGGCGCCCCGGGGTACTTGAAGTTCTACACCTACTCCAACGAACTCGTCTCCGCCCACGGCACGCCGGATTTCGTTCATCCCGAGCTCGTCGCCGACGCGATGAACTCGAACTTCAACGTCGCCACGCTCCGCGAGTGGACCGCCAACTCCGCGGCGCCGACCGGGGTGACCGGCGCCTCGCGCGTCGTGTTGACGATGCTCGACCCGCAGAACCAGCACAACGGCGGCACGATCGCCTTCAGCCCCGTCGACGGCTACCTGTACTGGGCCCTGGGCGACGGCGGCGGCAACAGCAGCACCAGCCCCGACTTCGTCGGCGCCATCGACAGTACGATCGACGGCCACACCAACAGCACCGGCCCCGGCGTCCCCCACGGCAACGGGCAGGATCGCACGAATCCCTTCGGCGACATGCTGCGGATCAATCCGCTGCGCGAGACCGACGTCGACGACCCGGGCGCCGTCCCCAGCGCCAATGGGCAGTATCAGATTCCCATCGACAACCCGTTCACGATGGCTTCCAATATCGATCCGGAAACCACGCTACCGTATCCCGACTGGGATCCGAACTGGCTCGACGAGATCTACGCCTACGGCCTGCGGAACCCGTACCGGTTCAGCTTCGACCGCGGCGCGGGGCCCGACGACCCGGCCCGCGGCACGCTCTATCTGAACGACCCGGGGTGGAATGACCGCGAGGAGCTCGACGTCATCGTCCCCGGCGGCAACTACGGCTGGGTGATTCGCGAGGGGACCGACGACATGGCTGGTTCGGTCGGCATCCCCGTCTACACGCCGCCGGTCAACGCTCAGACGGGCCTGCCGGACACGCTCATTGATCCGA
>JBIOVA010000106.1:0-5275 GCA_044867485.1 Lacipirellulaceae bacterium
GGCGACGCCAAGCAAGGGTGGCACGCCCTAAGGTCTTCCGCAGGGCGTGGTGCGGCGTGACGCAACCACGCCCGTCGAAGACTCCAAGCGTGCCACCCCAAAATGAATGGCAACTAAAACAGCCCCGCCGCCCGCGGCGGGAGGCTCGTCCAAACACTGCGTGGGGTGCAAGCGTGACTCGTCTTATTCAAGAGATGGCGGCTGTGTTGATCATCGTCGCCGCAACGACCTGCGGAACTGCCGCGGCCCAAACTGCCGACGCCCCCACCTCAGGCCAAGCACCGCCCTTGCCGCCGCGACTTCCGGACGGCATCCCCGCGTTCCCCGGCGCCTGGGGCGGCGGCATGTTCACCACCGGCGGACGCGGCGGACGCGTCATCGAGGTCACCACGCTCGCCGACAGCGGCCCGGGCAGCCTCCGCGCCGCTGTCGAAGCCGAAGGCCCGCGGATCATCGTCTTCCGCGTCGCGGGCGTCGTCGAACTCAAAAGTGGCCTCGACATCACAAATCCCGACGTCACCATCGCCGGCCAATCTGCCCCCGGCGACGGCGTCTGCCTTGCCCACGACTCCGTCAACATCAACACCCACAACGTCATCGTCCGCCACCTGCGAGTGCGCCGCGGCAAGCCCGAGGGCGGCCAAGGCTCCGACAACATCGGCGGCAACCCCGAGGGGCAGGTCATCGTCGACCACTGCTCCACAAGCTGGGGCATGGACGAAAACCTCTCGCTCTACCGCTATATGAAACCCATGCCCGCCGGCGGCGACGTCAAGCTGCCCGCCACGAACGTCACCGTCCAATGGTGCATTTCCAGCGAGGCCCTCAACGCCAAGAACCACGCCTTCGGCGGAACCTGGGGCGGCCAGGACTCCACGTTCCACCACAACCTGTTCGCCTCCAACACGGGCCGCAACCCGTCCATCGGCATGGGCGGCGAGTTCGACTACCGCAACAACGTCATCTTCAACTGGCGCCACCGCACGATGGACGGCGGCGACGAAACCTCGCTCATCAACGTCATCAACAACTACTACAAGCCAGGCCCCGCGACCAACGACGACATGCGCACCGTCATGGCCCGCATCGAGAGTCGCGATCAGTACTCCCCCGGCAACGCCTTCCGCGCCGGCGACTGGTACCCCCACACGCCGCCGCGCCCCGGCAAGTGGTACGTCGCCGGCAACTATTTCGACGGCCACCCCGAAATCACCGCCGACAACTGGAAAGGCCTGCGCAGCGCCGACGGCAGGCCCGCTTCAGCGGGCCTGAGCATCGAAGACCAAGCCCGCGTCAACACCCCCTTCGAGGCCTGGCCCGTCAATCAGCAGACCGCCCTCGAAGCCTACGAAGCCGTCCTCGCCAAGGCCGGCGCCACGCTCCCCAAGCGCGACGCCGTCGACGCCCGTGTGACCCAGTCCGTTCGCACGGGCAAGACGACAACCCCGGACGGCGTTGTCAGTGACCCGCAGGAAGTCGGCGGTTACCCCGACTACTCGTTCAACCCCGCGGATGTGCCGGCCGACGCCGACCACGACGGCATGCCCGACGCCTGGGAGCAGTCCCACAAACTCAACGCCAACGACGGGGCCGACGGCCCGCAAGACGCCGACGCCGACGGCTACACGAACGTCGAGGAATTTCTCAACGGCACGAACCCGCAAGAACGCATCGACTATCGCAACCTCGGCAACAACGTCGACGCCATCAGCGGTTAGCCCCCGCCTACCAGAACCAGAAACTCACCACAGAGAACGCAGAGAGCACAGAGGGAAGATGAACCTACGCGTGGTTCTCCCTCATCTTCCTCGGCGCCCACTGTGGTCATTCTCCCGTGTGAGGCTGGCGTTTCGCTCGCCTTTTAGATTTTGCGCAGTCCCACTGAGGAAACACGCCAGCACGTCCGATGGCCAGCGGTGGCGTCATGTTCCTTAAGCCAGCTCGCGACGAACCTGTGTCCTCGCCCACATTCCCCCCGCGACCGACGCGCTCACGCGCTACTCGGGAGGGCAACGGCAAATCGCATTTGCGCGATCCCCCGATTTGCTCGTCCTCCGTGCTCTCTGTGCCCTCTGTGGTGAATCTCTCCCGACGCACACTGAGACAGTCGATCCTTTGCACAGATTGCAGAAACTTGCCCCGCCTCATTGCGGCGAGCGCGACCGCGCCGACGCTTGACCGAAAATTTCTGGTGTCGTCCAACGAGTAATTGGAGTGAAAACAACAACCCAGACGCCCTTGTGGAGTTTCGTCGAGTTGACCTTTTTTTGCGCTTTTGCGATAATGCATCCGTTACGGCGGGCTTATCTCCCGTGCCGGCGGCGGCGCGGATCTGGTCGAACGTCACAAAAGAGTTCGGGGGGCGCTCCGGCCGGGTTTTAGCCTCGACCAAGCTTGGTCGAGGCTGCATTCAATCTCCTCGCCGAGCGGCCACGGGCAGCGTGCACGCCGGCAGCAGCGTCCAAACACTTCTCCCGCAATCATCCATCGCGTCTGAACAAGGAATCCCAGTCCATGCGCTGCCCGACAACGTTTCTTGGCGCTGCCCCGCGTCGCTCGCGCGTTCGCGCGTTCACGCTCGTCGAGCTGCTCGTCGTCATCGCCATCATCGGCGTCCTGGTCGCCCTGCTCCTCCCCGCGGTCCAAGCCGCGCGCGAAGCGGCCCGCCGCGCTCAGTGCCAGAACAACCTCAAGCAAATTGGACTGGCGTGTCTGAATTATGAAAGCGCGAAGGGCACGCTGCCGTATGGCAATATGCTCATGTGGCCGGATACGACGCCTAGAAGTCCGATGCCTAGGGGAACCGGAGCCGCCAAGTACGGCAGTGGATGGACGCTCGAGATCATGCCCTTCGCCGAGAACCAGCAGCTCAAGGCGCTCTACCAGCCAGGCGTCAACACCGCGCTGACGGGCACAACGCCCGAGGCCCTTAAGATGAAGCAACTTCGCGAAACACCGGTCCCTGCCTATGCGTGCCCGTCGGACCACCCGATGGAATTGACAGCTCCCGCGTCGGGACCTGCAGGTGGCGCCGTTCAGTTTTGGCCTGGTTCCTACCGTGCTTGTGCGGGGCGCGGCGACGGCTACGTCACCTGGTATCTCTGGGAAGCTTTGCCGATGGGAATGGGAGATCCGCCAGGGCCGGCAGGCTCTGGAACCACGCCGGGCAAAAGAATTCACGATGGCTGGCGCGGCCCGATGCACGCCGTTGGCGGAAAGTTGACCGGCGCGCTAGACCGCGGGTTTGCCCTCCAGCCCGAAGCGCTCAAGAGCATTACCGACGGCACGAGCAATACCTTACTAGCCGCTGAGCAAACCGACTTTAACACAATCCCATCTGGGAACAACAGGGACTATAATCGCCGGGGGCTGTGGGCCTATTCCTGGGGCAACTATGCGATGTCCCAGACGACGCCTCAAGACCGCACGTTGTGGGGTGATTTCGGCCGCTGCAATGTGCTTGAAGGCGCAGCGCCAAACGTAGGCGCGTCCAACCGGGCGTGCATGTCCGGCTGGTACAGCCTGCACAATGGCGGCATGAACTCGGTGAACTGCGATGGCCACGTCGAATTCGTCGACTTCAATATCGACATGCAGGTCTGGGCCACCAAGGGCAGCATCGCCGATGAAGGCGTGTATTGAGCGCGCACTGGCGGCGAGCGCTCCTCGACCGGCCCTTTTGCCCTGGTTCCTTTCACCAAGGCTTCGCGAGCGCTCGCACTCGCGGCATTGATTCAATTCCTTGAGGAACTCGGCTTATGCATGGCCGTTTGTTGATCCGCATCGGTGCTGTTGCTTTGATCTCGATGTTCGCTGGGTGCGGCGGCGTAAGCCTCGAGGCTGTTTCGGGAAAGGTTACGCTCGATGGCGCCCCGCTGCCAGCCGCCAAATTGTTCCTTGTGCCTAAGAATGCTCCGACGGGCGCCAATGCCGATCCTAGCGTCAAGGGACCGTTTCTCGGAGTGACGAATGACCGGGGCCAATTCGAAATCGGCCCCGTCGGCGAAGCCGGCGGCGGCGCCCCTCCAGGCGCCTACACGCTGACGATCACGACGGCGTGGCTTGACGGCGCGGACGAAATGGCCGTTACTCCACCGCAAAAAGTGCCGGCCCCCTATTTCACCGGCGTCGACTTCACCGTCCCCGCCGGCGGCAAGAGCGACGCCAACTTCGACCTCAAGTCGAAGTAGCCGCTCCAAGAGTCCGCGTCGGCATGGCTCGCCCGCGCTTCAGCCGATAAACAGATCGGCCCGCACGCCAAACCGCGCCGACAGTTTCTGCACGTGCTCGACGGTCAACGACCGCGTCCCGGTGAGAATCTTTGATCCCATGCTTGGGTGCACGCCCAGCAGCCGGCCCAGGTCCGAGGCGTTCATCCCATGCTCCGCCAGCAGCCGCCGCAGCGACTCGACGCCGCTCATTGCCGACTCGTCCATCGGGTACTGGTCCGCCTCATAGGCTTGAACCAGTTGCACGAGCGTTTCCAAGTACAATTCTTGCCCGCGCGAGAGTTTCTTCACCCGCATCAGACGGTCGATCACGTCGAGCATCGCCTGATGCACACGGTCGCCCTGGATGGGCAGGAGATCATCCATCAGGTGCAATGGCTAGAGTGTCTTTAAGAGTCGGTCATAGTCCGCGTGCGATCCAATCCAAAACCAGTAGATCGAATCGCTCTGAACCAGACCAACGGCGCGCCAACCAAGGCTCACGCGCACAGAGTATAAATCTGCGTGTCCGGCGACCTTCTTGAACTGCAAGCCAGGATGTGCCGGGTTGGTTCGCCAGAGCTGGTAATTCTTGCGGGCTTGCGCTTGAACGACGGCTGGAAGCTTCGCGAATCTCTCAATGAACTCCTCGGTGACGTGGGAGTTCATAACTCGTCCATCCCCACGTTCCGGACGCGGCCGGCGGCAATCTCGCTGCGCGCACGGTTAGCAAGCTGCTCCAATTGCTCTCTCGATTGAGCAAACGACTCCTGCCACCGCTCTTCGTCGGCGAGTTCGGCCAGGATGACCGCCGCGATCGCATCCTGATCGGAGTCCGAGAGCTTGCTCACCTGAGACAGCGCTTGCTGAAGCAGTTGGGTCATCGAGGGCGCCTCATTCCCGGAATAAGTTGTGGGGCACGCTCAATTATAGCCTTCGGCGCAATCTCCTGGAAACGTCGCCGGGCGCCGGTCGTGGGTCCGTTTGCCGAGCCAACCGACTTGTCATTCCGAGGTCCGCCGAGGAATCTAGCCGGACCCCTCGGCAGACCTCGGGATGACAGGGCA
>JBIOVA010000107.1:0-24551 GCA_044867485.1 Lacipirellulaceae bacterium
GAGCCCGGCGGTGACGATCGTGGCGCCGGCTTCGATGAGCCGCAGCTTGGGATACCAGACTTCAAGATCCTCGTACACGTCGCCGACGAACATCAGGACGCGCATGCCGGTGAGCGGTTGGTCCATGGCAGTCTATCCGTTGGATTTCAACAGCACGGTGAGCTTCTCGACGTGGTTCAGTTCGCCCAGCTCGCGGAGGATGCCCCACTTGCTTGCTTGCCAGGTTTCGCCGGTCGCGGGCTCGATCGCGGTCAGCCAGCCGTAACGCCAGCAGGCCGTGTCGATGCACATGGCGAACCCCAGATCGAGGATTTCGGCCTCCTTTTGCTCGGTGTGGCCGACGAGGACCGGTTTACCGGAGCAGTGGGGGCGCAGCTCATGGGGATCGAACAGCATCCAACGCAACTGGTGCGTGGGCTGGTCGGCCATGGGCAGCTCGGGCAGGTAGCTGGCGTGCGTGAAGATGAAGTCGTCGGTTTCGTAGTACGGCACGCACTCCTCGACGAGCCGCCAATGCTCCGGGGGGACGTCTTCCAGCCGGCCGGGGAAGCGGTACGAATTGAGCGTCGGCGCGCCGCCGTGGTTCTCCCAATAGCGGAGCGCCTCATCGCCGTCGCGGCGAGCCCAGAGCATCATCTCTTCGTGGTTGCCTTCGATGAGAACGACGCGGCACTGCGATTGGAGCTCGATGATTCGCGCGAGCACGTCGTTGCTGTCCCGCCCGTGATCGATCATGTCGCCGAGGAACACGAGCGTGTCGGCGGGCGCGGGGGCGACGGCCTCTAACACAGCGTCCAGCGCGTGGATGCAGCCATGCACGTCCCCAAGGGAGATCAATCGACCGGCGGCGTTCGACATGGGGGGATCTTAGCGAGAGTGAAAAGTGGTTTGACGACAAGATACACGGAAGTCGCTAGTGACGCGCGTCGACTCGAAGGCTATTTCGGTGCTTTTCGCTCGAGCACTTGTCCGTCGGCCTCAAGTTGCCGGCGGAGCTTTTCGTAGGCGACTTCTTGAACGGCGACGTCGTCGTCGATCGCCTGGCATGCGGCGGTGGCAGCCGATTGGCCGAGGATCATGAACACGGGTTCCATGCGGATCGAGCCGTAGGCGATGTGCGACGCACTGATGCACACCGGGATGAGGAGGTTTTCCGCTTCACCGCGTCGCGGGACGATCGACCGGTAGCCGATGGCGTACGCGCCGTGGGTCGACTCCTGCACGTCGCCCTCGTTGGCGGCATGGCCGGTAGGGTCGACGTGGCGCTGGCAGTTGTGCGAGTCCATGTTGTAGCTGCCCATGCCAACGGGATCTTTCGGCACGCGCATGCGGCGGCAATCGTGCTCGGTCATGACGTAGTTGCCGACCATGCGGCGCGCCTCCCGTACGTAGAGCTCCGTGGGCCAGCCAGCGTTGCCGGTGAATTCATCCGCGGCGAGGCCCCACGACGCCATGTCGTCGCGCACATTGGCCGGGACGCGCGGGTGGTACGAGATTGTCCACATGAGCCCCCGTTGCCAAGCGAGATGGTCGGCGACGATCTCCGCCCGCCGCGCGTAGGAGGCTTCCGGGTAATCGTAATTGGCGCCGATGTGATCGGTCGAAATCGCGTGGTTGTTGTTCGTGTCCGTCTTGCCGTTGGGCATCATCACGATGTTGATCGGCGTGCGGCCGTCGCCGGCCTCGAAGTTCCGCAGCAACAGCTCGTACCGTGATTCGTCGTAGCCAGCAGGCTTCTCGAAGGGCCGGCGATTGGCCGGCACGTTCGACATGCACATGCGAAAGCAGTAGGCCTGAATGCGGCGGTCGGCGTCGCCGTCTTCGCCGGGCGGCTCTGCCGAGACGCCGGCGAGCAGTCCGCTCGACGGATCGCCGGGCATGGTGAACGGATCGACCGGCGTGATGAATCGATGGTTTTTGACGTTGCGAGCTTTCTGGACGCCATTGAGCGTTTCGCCGTAGGTCGCGTTGCTCTCACGGCCGACGACGTACGACACGCCAGCGGCTGCCATGAGGTCGCCCTCGTAGGTGGCGTCGACGAACATTCGGCCGCGGTACTCGTCCCCGCTGGGCTCCGCGCGGAAGGCAACGAGTCGAGGACCCGAGCGCGACACGCCGTTGCCGTCGCGGACCAACCGCTGTCCCTGGACGACCGTCACGTTTGCGTCGCGAAGCATGTCGTCGAGAATCTCCTCGGCGACGTGCGGCTCGAATCGCCACATGGCGTCGTCGTTCGCGCGGTAGCCGTCGAACTGCTCGCGCCGCTGGTGCGTCCAGGCCGTCGCATCGCCGTAGTAGGCCTTCACGCGGCGGTAGAACTCACGGGCCAGGCCGCCGACGGCACTGTTGTCCATGCTGTCGGTGGCGCCCAGCCCGTTGGTCGTCATGCCGCCGAGGCGTCGTTGCGGCGACACGAGCACGACGGACTTTCCCATCCGCGCGGTCTGCACCGCCGCAACCACGCCGGCGGAAGTTCCGCCGTAGACCACTACATCGGCTTCGTGGACCGCCGCCGCCGTCGGGGCGAGGCCAATCGCCAGACACACGAGGAGTCCGCCAAGAAGCCGCATTACCATTTCCTTTACTCGATTCCCAATGTTAATCCATAGTTTCATTCGTCGCTGGCAGAAATTGACGGAACTGCTGCGGCATTGAGCCCGCCGGGACGAGCGTGAGTCGCTCGGCTGGGCTGGTCTCGAACTCCAGCAACGCCCCGTTCATGTCCCCAGCCAGGATCTCGCCGCGGTAAAGGGCCACGGCCACGTCGGTCCATGGATTGCGAACGCGGCACAGCCCGCCCCGTTGCGAATCGATGGCGACGAACTCGATCTTGCCGTCTTGCAGCGAAGCCGTCACCAAAAATCCGCCGCGGCACAGCAGCGTGAACGCCGCATCCCAGTCGCGCGGCCAGGCCGGAAACACCCGGATCACCGGCTCGGTCGCGGGCCCTGGGCCTACGCTCTGGACAAGGACATTGTGCAGTGTGTCGGCCGCTCGGCCCAGCCGCTGCGCGCTCGTGGTTTGCGAACCCTCGCGGAGGTCCATGCGGTTAGCCATCACGGGGGCCCGATCGGGCGAAGCAAGCTGAGCCGGCAGCATCCGCCGCACGGCGTCCGCCCGGCCCATCATCGCGTTCGTCACGGGAACCTTCGACAGCACGCCGCCGCGGTAGCCGTACCCGTCGAGGGTCGCGTTGGCAATCGCCATCGTCGCTGCATCGGGGTTCTCAAGCGTGCAAAGGTCAAAAAACCACATCGGCATCGTGTTGCCGTCGGGTCGCCCCAAGCCGCCGCCGCTGCGAACCGGCGGCAGAGCGCGGATCCAAGTGGGGCCCGTCTCGGGACGCGAATCGCGCCTGTCACGCTGGCGTCCACCACGGTCGCGAAGTGCAACCGCGTCGGGATGATCGCTCGTCGGCAGAGGCGCCACAGTGTCAAGGAACTCTTGCCACATGGTGCGCAGCTCGGCGTCGATGCCCAAGATTTCCGATGCTCGAATCGCCGCCGACAGCACGCCCCGTATGGCCGCCAGCTCCTCGTCCGTATCACGGGCGTCGCGGATCGACTCGTTACTGTTGACGTGGTGGATGTGGTATTTGCCGTCGTCGCCGCGTCGGACGTTGGGGAAATTGCGGTAGAACTCCGCGACGCCGCGAAGCATGGGGTACGCCCGGTCGCGAAGCCACGCTTCGTCCCGCGTGTACTCGTATCGCTGCCAGAACATGTACGCGATCTTGCCGCCGCGGGAGAAGATGTGCGTCACCGCTCCGAACGGCGCCTCGGGCCGCTGCCGCGGTCGCCACAGGCCATCGACCATCGCGCCGCTTTCCCACCAGTTCCAACGGCTGGAGTGCGGCTGCTTCATCCGCGCGAACTCCAGGAACCGGTCGCTGGCATCGCTCATTGGTTTGCGGACCAAATACAGATCACGCATCTCGGCCGCGACGTCGTCGGGCAATTCCGCCAGGCCATCGAAGCCGTGCGTCTCGGGAATAAAGACGCCCTGGCTGTCCCATTGCTGTCGGGCCGCGACGGCAAGCGAGTCGGACATGCCGCTGTACATGTCGAACAGCGGGTCGAGGAGCTCCAGCCGATTCGTGGCGAACAGCGCGTTGTACAGGCAGCTCTGGTTGGCGCCCCAATACTGCCCGCCCCACTGCCGGCGATCGCCGCCGGTGGTCCACAACATGCCGTTGAACTTCGTTGGGTACTTGCCGCGCGAGGTCGAGGCCATGAGATAAAGATAGTAGTAGTAGTAGTGCTGCTGGACCGCGTCGGCCGCGCCGTCGTCGCTGCGCAGCCAGATGAATCCGCAGTTCCAGAACTCGCGCCACCAGGCCTCGTTGGCGGCGAGCAAGCCCGCGAAACCTTTCGCTGCCGCAGCGTCCAAAAGCGCCGCGGCTCGGCCCGTCAAATCGTCGCCGCGATCGAAACTCGCCGCGCTGGAAATGAGCACGGTGAACGAACCCGCCCCGGCCTCGGCGACCAGCCGCAGTTCTTGCTCGCCGATGTTTTCGACCTGCACTTGCCGCCCCACGACGGCAACTCCAACGGCCGAGCCGCAGTAGTAGTCGCCTTCCTCAAACGCTTGCGTGAGCACAATCCGCCCGTCGCGTTCCGCGAGCGTGGAGGTCGCCGAGTGTTCGAAGTGCCGCGCATTTGTCGGCCGAAGCATCCGCAGCGACACGCTGATTGGCGAAGGCGTCGCGCGCTGGTCGGCGACTTCGAGCGCGATCACGTCGGCGTCCGCCCACGCCAACGCCCGTATGCGGACGCCTTCGCCGTCGAGCGTCGCCAACCCCTCGCGGCACGACAGCCGTTGAGTCATTCGCTCCGTAAAGGCTGTGCCGCCAACGGCCAGGTCGACCCACGCGCAGCCCCCGCAAAAGTCGGTGTGCCGCTCGGGAAAGCTGTTGGTGTCCTTGTTGTTGCCGAACACGTCGACGCGGTTGACCTGCATGTGAAGAGCCGACGGTTTGGTCCACAGGAGCGTGCCCATCCGCCCGTTGCCGATAGGCAGCCCCGCTTCGCTGCGGTCGACCGGCCCATCCAGCACGAGATCGGCCGACGCCGCGAGTCGGGGCGCGTCGACTTCGAGGACCCCGCCGCCGGGCTCCGCGGCACAACGAGAAACGCAGCAGCCGACGACGAGCGATCCCCATGCGACAACTCGATGCGCGACCATCTCATTGCCCCTGTCGTTGGATGCGAGCCGCCCGCTTCGTGCGTGCGTTCGGCAAAGATTCACAAAAGAAATGACAAGTAACGCAAAACGAGGACGCATCGCAGACTGGTTTTGCGCCGACTGACAGGCCTTGTGCGCAAATGGTCGCACGCGTGCAAGTTCCCCGGACTGGGCGAGCCTGCCGCGATGCGCTATGCTGAGGGGATGCTGGCCACTTTTCAATGGGGGAGCGCCCGCGAGATGGCGCGAAAACCGCCGCCGGCCAAGGTAAGATAAAGGCTCCCGTCGACCGTTGCGGCGACCCGTTCGACCCAACTTCGTCCGCGACGCCCCCGCGTGTAGGAGAGTCAGATTGCCCGCTGAGTTGCTGATTAAACCCCGTCGATGGAGAATCGCATCGCGGAACGCCATCGCGCTGAGCGCCGCGGCGGTATTCGCGATCGTGGCGCCTGCGCGGGCCGACGACGCGCGCCTGCAGTACAACCACGACGTGCGGCCGATTCTGTTCGACGCGTGCATCGCTTGCCACGGGCCGGACAGCGCCGCCCGTCAAGCCGACTTGCGGTTGGACAAACGGGACGCGGCGGTCGACTTCGGCGCCATTGCCCCTGGCGACCCCGACTCCAGCGAGATGATCCGCCGCATCTTCTCGGACGACGAGTTGGAGCGGATGCCGCCGCCGGAGACGAAGAAGACCCTGACTGCCGCGCAGAAGCAAACGCTGGTGCGGTGGATTGCGGAGGGAGCCGAGTATCAGCCGTTGTGGTCGCTGATTCCCCCGCAGCGTCCTGAGCTTCCCGTCGTGAAGCAGGCCGATTGGGTTCGCAATCCGATCGATCGTTTTGTCCTGGCGCGCTTGGAAGACGCCTCACTGACGCCGGCCGTGGAGGCGGATCGCCGGACGCTGGCGCGCCGCGCATTCCTGGACCTTACGGGACTGCCGCCGTCGCCGGAGCAGCTGACGGAGTTCCTCGCCGACGACGCGCCCGACGCTTACGACCGCCTCGTCGATCGGCTTCTGGCTTCGCCGCGGTGGGGCGAACATCGCGGACGGTACTGGCTCGACGCGGCGCGCTACGGCGACACGCACGGCATCCACATCGATAACTTCCGCGAAATGTGGTCGTACCGCGATTGGGTCATCAAGGCGCTCAACGCCAACATGCCGTTCGATCAATTCACGATCGAAAACCTGGCGGGCGACTTGCTGGCGGACGCGACGCTGGACCAACAGATCGGTTCCGGCTTCAACCGTTGCAATATCACGACGAGCGAAGGCGGCGCCATCGACGAGGAATACCTCGTCCTCTATGCCCGCGACCGCACGGAGACGACGGCCACCGTGTGGATGGGCCTTACGGCCGGCTGCGCCGTATGCCACGACCACAAGTTCGACCCCATTACGCAGCGAGAGTTTTACGAGCTCGCGGCGTTCTTCAACAACACGACGCAGAAGGCCATGGACGGCAACGTCAAGGACACGCCGCCGATTGTCCGCGTGCCGGCCGAAGCGGATCGTGGGCGGTGGAAGGAGCTGGCGTCGCTCGTGCCGGCCGCCGAAGAGACAGTCGCCAAAGACAAAGCAACCTCCCGGCCGCGATTTGACCAGTGGCTCGCGTCGGCGGAGGCGACGGAGGCCGAGTCGTGGATTCCCACGGAAGGGTTGCAGTTGTCTCTGCCGCTCAATGACGACGGCGCCGAACTCGCCTACTCGCTTAACGGCGAGCGCCGCACGGCCGCGGCGCCCGACACGCTCGAGTGGCGGCCTGGCAAGTCCGGCAAGGCGGCGGCGTATGTTAATCAGGGCGGCATTCTCGAGCTGCCCGAGGCGGGCGACCGCGAGGGCGACCAGCCTTTTGCCGTCGCCGCGTGGGTCAAGCTGCCCGCGAATGATGGGAGCGCAGCGATCCTTGCCCGCATGGACGATCAGCACGACTACCGCGGTTGGGATTTTTGGGTCGAAGGCCGGCGCATTGGCGGGCATATCGTTAATCGTTGGCCGGATAATGCGATCAAGGTCGTCACCAGCGACCAGCTCCCCGCCGACCAATGGGTGCACGTGGCGTTGGTTTATGATGGCAGCCGGAAGGCCGCGGGGCTGAAGGTGTTTGTCAACGGCGCGAACCAGGGCCTCAACGCCACAGCCGACTCGCTCACCGAGACCATTCGCACAACGGTTCCGTTGAAAATTGGCCAGCGCCACACGAGCTCGCCGCTCTCCGGCGCTCAGGTCGAAGACGTGCGACTCTACACTCGGGCGCTCAGCGAAAGCGAAGCCTCGTCGCTGGCGAACGCCGCGCTGTTTACCGCGGCCCTTGCTGCGAAGCCCGAGGACCGCGTGGCGGCGGAGCTCGATTCGCTGTTCGATTGGTGGTTCGCCAATCGCGACGAGTCTGGGAAGCAGTTGATCGCCGATCGGGACGCCTTCTTGCGTGAGCGATCGGACATCGAGGCCCGCGGAACGATCGCTCACGTGATGCATGAGCGCGACGAGTCGGCGACGGCCTATGTGCTCAACCGCGGCGAATACGATCAGCGGCTCGACCAGGTCACCCCGGCCACGCCGGCGTTCCTGCCGCCCCTGCCGGAGGACTTGCCGCGCAACCGGCTCGGCCTCGCCAAGTGGTTGTTGCGAGACGACAACCCGCTCATGGCTCGCGTGACCGCCAATCGCTTCTGGCAGGAAGTGTTCGGGCAGGGTCTGGTGCGCACGGCGGGCGACTTCGGCACGTCCGGCGAGCTGCCGTCGCATCCCGAGCTGCTCGATTGGCTGGCCGTGGAGTTTCGCGAATCGGGCTGGGATATGAAGCGGTTCTACAAGTTGCTCGTCACCAGCGCGACCTACCGGCAGTGCGCCGCGGCGACGCCGGAGAAGCTTGAGCGCGACCCGGACAATCGGCTGCTGAGCCGCGGGCCGCGGTTCCGCATGGACGCCGAGATGGTGCGCGACTATGCCCTTGCGGTCAGCGGCACGCTCGTGCCGACGATCGGCGGGCCGAGCGTGAAGCCGTACCAGCCGCCCGGCGTGTGGGAGGCAGTCGCCATGGACGTGAGCAACACGCGCATCTACAAGCAGGACGCGGGCGACGCGCTTTATCGCCGCAGCATGTATACCTTCTGGAAGCGCGCCGCTCCGCCGGCGTCGATGGAGATTTTCAACGCCCCGACGCGCGAGCAGTGCGCCGTCGCCCGTGAGCGGACCAACACCCCGCTGCAGGCGCTGGTGACGCTGAACGATCCGCAGTTCGTCGAGGCGGCGCGGCGGCTTGCCCAGCGGGCGATTCACGAAGCAGGGCCGCAGTTCGAGAGCCGACTGGGGATGATTGCCGAGCGCATCCTGGCGCGGCCGCTGTCGGCGGACGAGCAGCAGATTGTGCGCGAGACGCTGGAGAAGCTGGCGGCGCACTACGCGGTCGACGCCAACGCGGCGAAGGAGTTGATCGAAGTCGGCGACTCGGCGCCCGACCCGGCGATCGCGCCCACGGAGCTGGCTGCTTGGACGATGGTGGCGAATGAGTTGATGAATTTGGATGAGGCGTTGAATAAGTAAGCGTGAGTCAGTGAGGCGCCGCGCTCCGCTTCGGCGGACCTTCGCGTCGCGGCTAACGTTTCCGCGGTTCCGCAATCGGGGTTGGTGCCATGTCTCTGTTTAACGAACTTCGCACCGCGGTGAGCCGGCGGCACTTTTTGGTGGAAGGCGGGCATCTGCTCGGCACGGCGGCGATGGCGTCGCTGGGGCTCGGCGCCGCCGGCGCGTCGAAAGCCGGCGCCGCCTCCGCCGTTCCGCCAGCGGCATTGCATTTTTCGGGCCAGGTGAAGCACGTCATCTACCTGCACATGGTCGGGGGGCCGTCGCAGATGGACTTGTACGACTACAAGCCCACGATGCGCGATTGGTTCGACAAGGACCTGCCCGACAGCGTCCGCATGGGCCAGCGGCTCACGACGATGACCAGCGGCCAGGCCCGGTTCCCCATCGCGCCCAGCAAGTTCACGTTCGAGCAGTGCGGCCAAAGCGGCATGTGGGTCAGCGAGCTGCTGCCGTGGATGAAGAAAACGGTCGACGACGTGCTGTTCATCCGCAGCATGCACACCGACGCCATCAACCACGAGCCGGCGATCAGCTTCATCCAAACCGGCAACCAGGTGACCGGCCGGCCGTGCCTGGGGGCGTGGGCCTCCTACGGGCTGGGCTCGCTCAACGAGGATTTGCCGACGTTCGTCGTCATGGTCGCGCGGCCGACGAATACCGAGCAGGTGCAGGCGATTTCGGCCCGGCTGTGGTCGGCCGGCTGCCTGCCCGGCGAGCACGCGGGGGTGAGCTTCCGCACCGCCGGCGACCCGATTCTCTACATCAACGACCCGCCGGGGGTGAGCCGCGATGTGCGGCGCACGATGCTCGACGGGTTGCGGTCGCTCAACGAGCTGAACTACCGGCAGCTTGCCGACCCGCAGACGCACACGCGAATCCAGCAGTTCGAACTGGCGTTCCGCATGCAGGCGAGCGTGCCCGAGCTGACGGACCTCAAGAGCGAGCCGGAGTCGACGTTCGCGATGTACGGCGAGGCGTCGCGCGAGCCAGGGACGTTCGCGAACACGGCCTTGCTTGCCCGGCGGATGGTCGAGCGGGGCGTGCGGTTCGTGCAGATCTACCACAACAACTGGGACACGCACGCCAACGTCTCGGGCCGGCTGCCGGACCAGTGCCGGGACGTTGACCAGGCGTGCTTCGCGCTGATCCAGGACCTCAAACAGCGCGGCATGCTCGACGAGACGCTCGTGATCTGGGGCGGCGAATTCGGGCGGACGATTTACTCGCAGGGCGGGCTGTCGGACCAGAACTACGGCCGCGACCATCACCCGCGGTGTTTCACGATGTGGCTGGCCGGCGGCGGGATGAAGCCGGGCGGCATCTACGGCGAGACGGACGACTTCTCGTACAACATCGTCAAGGACCCGCTGCCGGTGCGCGATCTGCACGCCACCGTGCTGCACCAGATGGGGTTTGATCACGAGCGGTTCAGCTTCAAGCACCAAGGGCTGGACCAGAAGCTCACCGGCGTGCTGCCGTCGCGGGTCGTGCCGGAATTGTTGGCGTAGCCGCTCTCCGGCGGCGGCAATCCGCCGGCGCACTCTAGGCGGGGACTCCCCGCGGAGAACGCGAAGCCTTTTTTCTGGGCGATTGGCATGTGGCCCTCTCTGTGAACTCCGTGCTCTCTGTGGTGAAATCCGAGACTTTCGGGGGCGGCGCGGCGGGCATGGATCTTACCGCGTGGAATGTGAACTTCCGTACATGTCACTCTGTTTGCAACGTAGCAGAGTGCGCGGCCAATTCCTACAAGAATTTTTTGGCCGGGGAGATTTTTTCCGCAGATGGCGCAGATGGGCGCAGATGGGGAATCGAAGAAGGTCTCTCTCAAAGGCGCAAAGGCGCGAAGGAAGACGCGGAGGTGTAACCACGAAAGGCACGAAATTGACGAAAGGGGATTGTGTTGGGCGTCGGCGCTGCCGGATGATCGCTCGTTCCGGAGTCCGATTTCGTGTCTTTCGTAATTTTCGTGGTTTGTCACCTTGTCTTTGCGTTTTCGCGCTTGGCGAGAGTCAATCCTCCCCCGACCCTTGGCGGCATTCTGGCGTTCTCTGTTCGCAGCGGTATACTGGCCGGCATTCCGTTCGCTTGAGGGCGGGCAACTGAGCTTGGTCGTTAGGCCTCCTGGCTTTAGCGCAACGCGATGCGACGAATTGCTTTCGACAGCCAACCCTTGCTCGAACCCGCGGAGGGCGTCCGCTGCCAAACGGTGTTGCGCGGCGGCCGCCAATTTCGTCTTGTCGAGTTCGCACCCGAATTCTGTGAGTCGGACTGGTGCCGCAGGGCGCATCTCGGTTACGTCTTAGCGGGTCGAATGGAAGTCGAGTTCGGCGACGCGGTCGAAGTCTTCTCAACAGGGGACGCCTTGGTGATCGATGCGGACGACCAACATCGGGCGCGGGTTGTCGATGGGCCTGTACGACTGTTTCTCGTCGAGGACGCCTAACAAGGCGATGCCGTTGGGGCAGAAGAATAAGCCGACCGCGTGCTGCTGTTGACGCTCCGCGCGGCTCGCCTCGCAGCACCTGCTCCACGCCCGGCCAGCGCGCTTTGGCGTTACTTTTCAGCCTCGGCTATACTGCCGGCATTCCGCTCCGCTTGAGGGCGGGCAACTGAGCTTCATCGTTAGGCCTCTCACACCACCCGTTATCATCCAATGAGCACGGACTTCATTGGTCTCCTCGATGTCTCGCGCGACGACGTAACTCCGGAGTGGCTCCTTGCACATGTGATGAAAAGCCCAAGCGTATTCGCGTACTTCGAGGAGCGCTTTCGGACAAGCTTTCGCATGCAGGCGTGGGCAGTCGAAGCAGTCGGGCCGTCGCGTTCAGCTCCCTCGCTCGTGGGCGTGGGTGGATTCGTAATCGATATCCATTCGCGCACGGTTGAACTTTGGCATGGCATTCGATTCGGGCTGTTCACGGGCGATTCATTGCATCGCGAGTCGCTACGACGGGTTTGCCTGTTCTTCGCAAACCTTATCGGCTCCCAACGAGCGATTTACACGCATGAATGCATGCCATATCGTCAGGACGAATGCTTGGCTGACGTCGAATCTGGCCTTCGCGCGCAGATTGGACCGCCAGCCGATACATTTGAAGAACTAGACGCTGCTAAATATTTTGGCCCACGTGCTTGGTACATCGACACATTCGCCGATATCCGCCCCTCTAGAACAACCGAGGCCTAACCAGGCGCTGCATTTGCCCCGCCGGTCCAACGGCCGCTTTGGTGCTTCTCCTCCGTAGCGGCTATACTTCGCATCATCCGCTCGCTTGAAGGCAGTCGAGAAGTCGCCGATTGCGGGGTTGTCATCCGTGAAGTTTGCCGCCGTTCGTAAGCACGCGCTCTCGCTGCCGGAGGCGACCGAGGAGCCGCACTTTCAGTACGCGTCGTTCCGCGTGCGCGGGAAGATCTTCGTGACGGCGCCGCCCGAGGAGACGCACATTCACGTGTTCGTCGCCGAGGAGCAGCGGAAGGCGTTTCTGGCCATGGCTCCGCAGTTCCTCAGCGAGCTGCATTGGAGTAAGAAGGTCGTGGGCTTGCGCGTCGCGCTCGCGGATGCGGACCCGGCGGTCGTCAATCAGCTCATCAGTTTCGCCTGGCAGAGCAAGGCGCCGAAGAGTCTGCAGGCGCAGTTGACCGATTCGTCGTGACGGCCGACGTTACGTAAGAATGGCGCGTCTTACAGAAAGGAACGTGACATGGCGATGCGAACGCCGCGTTGGTCGGTCTTCGCGCTCGTCGCCGCGGTCGCCGTTGCCGGGACGGCCGGTGGGGCCTGGGGCATTGGCTTTGTCCTGAGGGAGTCGAAGGAGGAGCTCAAGCTGGAGTACGACGTGGCGGTGCAGGACCACGGCGCCGGGCGGGTCACCGTCGTGTTGACGCTCGCCGACGAGGGCCGGCTCAAGCCGCTGAACGAAGTGCAGTTCGTCATCCCCGGCCAGGAGGAGAACATTGACGGCGGCCACGGGATGGACCTCGTCGTGGCGATCGACATGAAGACGACCAACGACGGCCAACGCGTGGGCCGGGTGCATCTCAGGAAGGAATGGGCCGAGCGGGCGGAAATCCAGCTCAACACGCACACCATGGACGGAAACATAGACCCGTTGACGCGGCTGCATCACGTGATCCCGATTGCCGGTTATTTGAAGGACGCACCCGTGCCGGCTGCGGCTGCGGCGCCCCCTGCGGCTCCCGCTCCGGAATTGAAGAAAGATTGACCGGCGGGCGGCGAATCGAGGGATAACAAGGCGATGCAGTTGCCCCGCGGCGAACGGCCGTTCGGGCCCAATTCCTTCGCATGGCTAAACTGCGTGCGGTCCGCGCACTTGAGGGCGGGCTGTTGAGCTTGGTCGTTAGGCGAAAGTGAGTTTCCCATGAATCACGACAAGAATCCCATGACGTGCCCCCGTTGCGAGACGGATCTGGAATTCGTTGGCACGAAGGCGTTCCACGAAGGAAGACGGTTGGGCGTTCTTGGCGACATTGGCGAGCTGTTTGTGAACAAGGAAAAATTCGACGTCTATGTGTGCAACAGGTGCGGGCGCGTCGAGCTGTTTGTGGACGGCATCGGCGAAGAATTTCGCCCGCACTGACGGCATACCGCCTAACAAGGCGCTGCAGTTGACCCGCCAGTCCAGCGCGCGCTTTGGCGTCGCTCCCCCGCAGCGGCTATACTGCCGGCAATCCGCCCACTCGAGGGCGGGCAACTGAGCTTGGTCGTTCGGCAGACGGGGCGCGCGGGGGCGGGAGGCGTCAGCGCGACCGATTCGCCCAACCACCGTAAGGCGCGGCGGCCGAGACAAACCAACGTCTCGACGCCATCTGCACAGGAGAATCGATGGCCACCATCGACTCAGTCTTTCAACGCGCGCTGTCCAACATGCTGACGGAGATTTTCGATGGCCCGCCGGGCCAGGAGGCGTATCTGCTGAACCCGGGTGACCCCGGCTTGCTTCGCCAGCTCGACGCCATTGACGCGAGCGCGGCGTCGAAGCGTCCCATGCCCGGAAAAACGACGATCGCCGCGCACGTCGATCACGTTCATTTCGGCCTCTCCATCCTGAACCGCTGGGCGGCGGGCGAGGCGAATCCGTGGGCCGGCGCCGACTGGAACGGCAGTTGGCAGCGAACCGCAGTGACCGACGAACAGTGGCGGACGCTACGCGACCGCCTGCGTCACGAAGCCGAAATATGGCGAAAGGTCGTCGCCACCCGCACGAATTGGGACGACCTGGGCGCGGCCGCCGCTCTCTCCACGGCCGCTCACACGGCGTATCACTTGGGGGCCATCAGGCAAATCATGGCGGGGCTGAATAAGTAGCCTCAGGAACACTGCCGAACCAGACGCTGCACCTGACCGCGGCGGCTTTTCGGCTTTTCAGGATTCAACATCTCACCAGCCGTCAGAAGGACCGGCAGGATGGCCTCGGAGTTGCATGGCTTGAGCGAGCGCTGGTTTCAGGCGTGGCTGGAGAAAGACGCCGCGACCGTCGAACGGCTGACGGCCGAGGACTACCTCTACATCGCCCCGAGCGGGTTGGTCCTCGATCGTTACGCCATCCTGGCGATCATTCGCTCGCCGAGCTATCGGCTGGATCATGGCGTGCGCACGGAGGTCGTTGTTCGCGCCATGGGCCAGGACGCTGCCGTGGTGCGGCACCGCTATCAGGGCGCCGGTTCGTATGCGGGCGCTTCCTTCACGGATGACCAGCGGTGCGTCATGGTCTGGGAGAGACAGGCTGGCCAGTGGCGACTCGTCATGGAGCAGTGCTCCTTCAGCAGCACGTAGAGGGCGCGCGTGCCGCCCCGGCCTGGCTCGCAGCACTTGCTCCATGCCAGCCTTGAGCGCGTTTGGGCGTTTCTCCCTTCGCGACGGATCGCGACAACCAGTCGGGTGCTTTGCGGGAGTCGCTTAAAACTCAACACACGTCCGCGGGCTCGGGCGGCTGTAATCGTTGTGGATAACTTGGGTGGTGTTTGGCCAATTGCGCGGCCGCAAAGGCGCCCAGGAGGCCGCCGACCATTCCGTTCAGCAATCGGTCGGTGACTTGGGCGTTCTCGCCGGCTCGGCCGAACCGCTCGGGCCAGTTCTCGCGCCAGCTTGAGGACATGGCAGCCAGGGTCAAGGCGCCAAGCAGCGCCGCCCCCAGGTTGGCGCCGTTGGCCACGAAATAGCCGATGCCCCCGCCGACCAGCCCCGCGGGAACGCCGACCCATACGCAGCGCTTGGCGAGCGGCGTCTCGTACGCTCGGCCCCTGTTGACGGAGGCGACGACGCGGTGCGGCTGGCCATGCACCATTTTGGTCTCGGCTTGCGACACGGTGGCGGCGACCACGACGCCTGCGCCGATCAACGTTCCCAATGCGGCAGTAGGAATTCTCATGAGTCAAGCCTAGCACGCAATCGAGCGGCACGTTTGGCCGCCCCCGCCCCATGAGGCGTCGCGGTGGGGAAGGGGATAAAACCTGCCGCGCGGGCGCTGATCCCGCCCCGCACGGCTCGCGTGGCGGCACTTGTTCCACGCTGGCCAACGGTCGTGGGTATTTAGCCCCGCCGCTTGCGGCGGGGCGCCGCGGAGCAAGCTCCGCGGCTCAATGATCCTTGTCAAATGAACCCACTACCCGGCCAACGGCCGCTTTGGCGTTGTTCCTCCGCAGCGGATATACTGCCGGCGTTCCGTTCCGGCTGAGGGCGGGCCACGGTGCTTCGTCGTTAGGTCGTCCCCTGCGTGACATGGATCTCGACACGGAGAAGATTGACGACGCCGTGTTGGCGCTGCTTTTGCTCGGCGCCACGGGAGACCGTGCCTGGAAAGGGCTCGACGTCGAAGCGATGACTCGATTGCACGAGCGAGGCTTCATCAGCGATCCGTTGGCTCGATCGCGGTCGATCGTGTTCACCCTGGATGGGCTGACCCGCGCCAGGCGGTTACTCGGCGAATTGTTTGGACGCACGGCCTAATCCGCCGCTGCCGTTTGGCCGGACGGAGGGGGACAGTCCCCGGGAGACGACGTTGGACGCGAAGATGTTGGCGGTGGTCGTGACGCTTGCCTTCAGCGTTGTGGGCGTGCTCGGCGACTACTTTCTCAAGCTGGCCAGTCAGGAGGGGCACTCGCTGCGGTCGCGCTGGTTTTACGTGGGCTTCACGCTGTATGCCGCGACGGCGTTTGGCTGGGTGTTCGTGATGAAGCACCTGAAGTTGGGGACGATCAGCGTGCTGTACTCGGTCTCGATGGTGCTGCTGCTGACGGCGATCGGCGTGACCGTGTTTGGCGAGAAGCTGAGTTACGCCGAGGGGGCGGGGATGGTGATGGCAGTTGGGGCGCTCGTTCTGCTGGTGCGATTCGCGTAGAGGTCCCATGCTCGCAATTGAGAGACTGACTCATCCGGTGAGCGACGCGGATGTTCGCGACCTTGCCTCACTGCTGGTCGACGCCGTCGAATCGGGGGCGGCCGTGAGCTTTTTGGGGACGCTCACTCTGGAAGGCGCCACGGACTGGTGGCGCGCGTCGCTCAGGGTTCCGCACTCTGGGGCGGTTGTTCTTGTCGCGCGCGACGATGAGGGGATCGTCGGAACGGTTCAATGCCAACCTGCGTGGGCGCCGAATCAGCCGCATCGCGCGGAAGTGATGAAGCTGCTGGTTCATCGTCGGGGCCGCGGTCGAGGACTGGGCGCGGAGCTGATGCAAGCCATTGAGAGTGCGGCGCGGGCCGAGGGGTTTCGACTCCTCACGTTGGATGCGAAGCGAGACGGGGCCGCGGAGCGGCTCTATCGGCGCATGGGCTGGATCCATGCGGGGACGATCCCGCGATTCGCGCTCGATCCGGACGGCGAAACGCCGCATGATGCGGTGATTTTTTACAAAGAGCTGGCAATTCCCTAAACGGAATTGTCATGATGAGCCTGTGAGGCGAAGTCATGAGCCAAGCCAAGGACAAGCCGCGCGAGCATCTCCATTATCACAAAGACGGCACGCTGTGGGCGCGCGGGCAAATGCTGGGCGACGTGATGGTCGGCTACTGGGAGTGGTTTCGCAAGGACGGCACAAAGATGCGTTCCGGTTCCTTCGAGAATGGCGAGCAAGTCGGCGAGTGGACGACGTACGACAAGAAGGGGAAGGTCTACAAGGTCACCCAGATGAAGGCCAAGAAGTAGGTCTTGTCTGAGAAGGCCAAGGGGGCTGGGGCGACGCCCCAGCGCTTCGCACCTGGGGGCGGCGCTTCGCTCGGCCCCATCTACCGTGACGCCAATCGTTCGCGTCAGCAATTGCGCCGCTGAGCTCGACGCCGAGGGGCGCCTGCACAGGTCAACGCGGCAGCAAGAGTCAACGATGTCGTGGCTGGTTCCGGGACGCCGGCGGTCGCGCTGCCGGCGCTGGGCGTCGCCGGCGGGAGGCCGTGACCCAGTTCGCGCTGCCAGATGAAGTAGTCGGCGCCGTCGACGTCGAAGTCGCCGTCGGCGTCGCCTTGGGCGGGGGTGGCGTTTTCGGCGAGGCCGAAATTCTCGCTCCACGCGGTCAAGTCGCTCGCGTCGACCATGCCGTCGCCGTTGAAGTCGGCGGGGGAAGGCGGCGGGATGAACGTGCTGACTTGCAGACGGCCGCTGCCGGCCAGCAGCGGGCTGGTGTACTCGGCGCCGGAACCCTCAGCGCCCCAGATGCCGGCGGATTGCGAAACGCCGTCGATGAACAGGGAGTCGATCACGTCGGCTCCGACGAAGTTCAGGTCGAGCAGCGCGCCGGTTGAGAGGTACACGTCGGCGGCGTTCGCGAGGAAGGGGCTGCCGATGCGCAGCGTGCCGGCTTCGACGGCGGTGTCGCCGGCGTAGGCGTTGGAACCGGTGAGGGCGAGCACGCCGGCGCCTTGCTTGGCGAGGGCGCCGTTGATGACCGGGGCGCTGATAGTCAAATCGATTGGCGCGGCGCCGTCGTCGACGTTGAATGCGCGGAGGGCGCCGCCGAGATCGACGCGGCCGGCGGAGCCTGAGCCGCTGCCGTTCTTGATGATCGCCGCAGCGCCGGCCAGCGGCGCGACATTGACGTCGCCGCTGAGGAGCAACTTTGCCGGCGTCGTGCTGTGCGGCATGAGGTTGATCGTGTTGAACGAAAGATCGCCAGCGCTGCCGACGGTGAACGCTTGCTGGGCGTCGACTTGAAGCGTGTGAACGCTCAAGCTTCCGTCGCCAGTGAGCGAGACAGGACCGGAAAATTGGGCGGCGAGGGGCGTCGAGTCGGCCGACGGGACGTAGTTGATGGTCAACGTGCCGCCGGTGACGTCGAGCGCTTCGCGCATGTAGAGCTTGCGGATGTTGTGCATGCCGCTCGAGAGCGTCACGGTGATGTTGGCGTTGGGGCGGTCGAGGATGACGGTGTCGTGCTGGCCGGAGGTGACGCCGCTGCCGGCGGCGCCGGGGAGCCGCGGCGTGGGAAGGGTCAATGTTCCAAGACGGGCAACCTGGCCCGGCCCTTGGACAGGCGCCACGGGCGTTTGTCCGCTGTTCCAATTGGCGAGGGTGGCCCAGTCTCCGCTGGCGTCGTTCATCCACAGCGCTGGGACGAGCTGGTCCTTGAGGAACTCGACGCCGCCGCGGGCGACGTCGAAGTCCAGGTTGCTGCCGCCGTTGTTGAAGCTCTGCAGCCGGCCGGTGCTGGCGTATTGCCAGAAGGTCCACGGGTGAGTCACGCCGTAGTCGTCCCACGGGCCGTAGATGTAGGAGATGGAGTCCTTGGGTTCGCCGTTCTGCACGTCGATCGCATTGGGGTTTGCCTGGTTCGGCCAGCGAGCGCTCCACAGCACGGGGTGGGCGGGCGCCGCCATGTTGGGCGTGATTGCCGACGGCTGGGCAATTTGATTTCGCAGCGTGGCCGAGGCGCCGCCGAGGATGTTCTGCGCGTAGTTTCCGTTCGTGTAGACGGCGGGACGGATGCCCATGACTTCGTAGATGCGATTGGAGAAGTCGATGGTGAACTGGGCCATCTCGTTGTCGGTGCGGATGCCGTCGCCGGCCTCGAGGTCGTGCACCGGGAGCAGATAGCCGGGCCGCATCCAGGCGCCGGCCATTTGGAGGAAGTGATTGGCTTCGTCCGTGCCGGTGTTGGCGATGCCGCCCGAGTTCAACGTGCCCGCAACGATGTCGGGGCGGGAGAAGTGATACGACCCGGCGAAGATTCCCGCCGTCGTCGACCGGTTGATGTTTTGCACGAAGGCAGGATCGTCGTATCGCTGCGAGAGCGTGTTGGTAGGCGGATTGTTGTCGGAATTGTTTTGGTCGTAGTAGCCCGTCGTCCCGCCGCGGCTGGAGCGGATGAACACGAACTGGCGGTTCTCGATGTTGTGGATATTATTCCACGTCGTCTGCGAGACACTCCCCTGCCAGTAGGACACGTCGAGGCCCAAGACGCGCTGCTGAGCGCGGGCCGGACTGGCGGCGGCGAATAGCGCCGCCGTCGCCATCGCGAGAAGGATCAACCGCTCGGCGTGCCTGCGCCGGGTCATCAATGCGCCAATACGAGAGAATCCGCGCGCCAACTTGTCCGCCTCCTCGTTCCGCTTCATGACGCCACGACGAGCGCGTCGCGGCGCGTGCCCCTCACCTGGAGTATAGGTACGGACTGCCTAGCCAACAACGAGAATGTCGACGCGCAAGTGCTTACCAGCAAGGCATTTTCGCAAAAACGCGACCGGCGTGCGCAGAGGGCAGGAACTACGGCTGGCCGCGGCGCTGGCGGAACGCTGAGTGCCACTGCTGGCTCGTCCAGCAGTGCGCGCCTGGTACCCGCTTCGCACTGCTGGACAAGCCAGCAGTGGCACCCGCGCGGCCGCGCGATGACCAGGCGAGTGCAATAGCGATCGCTGAAGCGAGCATCAGCGCGCTTGGCTCGGGAATGGCGGCGCTTGAAGGCGTTGCCGCGGCGAGGCCGTTGCCGAGTTGGCGTTGCCAGAGGAGGAAGTCGTAGCCGTCGCTCACGCCGTCGTGGTTGGCGTCGCTGTCGTCATTGAGTGCGAAGTCGCCGCTCCACTGGGCGAGATCGGCGGCGTCGACGACGAAATCGCCGTTGAAGTCGCCCGGCGTGCGGACGGTGAGGTACTGATCGACTGCCACGTCCAAGAGGGTTTGCACCGTGCCGTCGGGCCATTTGATCCGCAGCTCGTCGATCAGCGCGGCCGTCCCGAGGCCGAAGTGGACGGGCAGGTCGCTTTGGTTGAACGTGCCGGCGTTGGTGTTCGCCTCGCGGCGGAGGGTGCGCTCCTCGGGCGTGCCTTCGTGGATCGTGGCGTAGAGCGAGGCGCCGATGCCGGTGGTGTTGTCTTTCGGTCCTTCCAATTCGACGTACAGCCAGTGGTTGCCGTTGGCCGAGGCGTCGTTGATAAAGATGCGCTCGGCAACGCTGCTGCCGGTCGTTGCGATCAGGTCCTGATCGCCGTCGTGGTCGACATCGCCCCAGGCGCTGTCATAGGAGCCCTCGTTGGCAGCCGCGATCCCCTGAGTCGCGGTGACGTCGGTGAATTGCCAGTTGCCGTCGTTGCGGTAGAGCTTGCGCGCCTGATTGCTGACGCCTGGCAGGTTCAAGTGATCGTGGAAAAACAGGTCGAGGTCGCCGTCGTTGTCGTAGTCAACGGCGCGAGCCCCGCCGAGGTCGGCGCCGACGTCGCTGAGCAGCGCGTGCCCCGTGATCGTATCGACGTCGGTGAACATGTTGTCGCCGTTGTTGCGGTAAATCTTGCTGGGCTGCTGGTCGGCGCCGACGACGAATAGGTCGAGGTCGCCGTCGTCGTCGAAGTCGTGGAACTCGGCGCCGTAGGTGTTTGTCATATTCTGCGTGCCGTTGGAGTTGGCAATGTCGATGAAGCCGAGCGAGCCGGTCTCCATGAGCATGTTCTTGTAGAAGTTGTTCTGGATGTTGCCGCCGGGTCGGCAGGTGGAGATGTACACGTCGAAATCGCCGTCGCCGTCGGAGTCGCCGATCGCCATGCCGTAGCCGCGGGTGCCGAAGGCTTGTTGAAAGCCGACGGCGGCGCCCACCGGCGTAAATTGGCCGGACGGCCCCTGGAGATAGATCTCGTGCGGCTCGGGCCCTTCCATGCCGATGAGCAGGTCGAGATCGCGGTCGTTGTCGATGTCGCTCCAGGCGACGTTCTGGTGAAAACCCGGGTCGTTCAGGCCCGCGGCGACGCTTTCGTTGGTGAACTGGGCCGGACTGTTGTTCCGAAACACGTCGCCGGAGGCGCCGATGTTCGACTGGCCGATGAACACGTCGACGAGGCCGTCGCCGTTGTAGTCGCCCCAGGCGGCGCTCCAGGACGGGCCCAAGCCGGTGGGCGAGGGGAGCACGGTGCTCGATACGTTGGTGAACGTCATCGTGTCCAGGCCGACGAGGTTATTGCGGTAGAGCCGCTGGGCGCCGGAGCCGCCCTGGAAGAACAGGTCGAGATCGCCGTCGTTGTCGTAGTCGGCGAGCGATGCGCTGCGGCCGTCGACATTGGCGCCGCCGAGGATCGTGGCGGCCTGGTCAGTGAAGGTTGCCAGCGCCGGGGCGGGGCCAGCCAAGCCGAGGGCGCCGATCACAAAGGCTGCGATGACGCGCGGCAACGGCGAGGCGGGACAATTCATAACGGCGCAACTCCCAGGGGCGAACGGCTACGGTCCACGATAGCCCCGCGCGGGCCGGCTTCCAACGGCGTTTCGCGCAGCAATTTCGCGGTATTTGTCGCGTTATGTTGCGGAAGCGGCTGACGGGGGGCGACGGCCCCCATTCGACAACGCTCGCCAACGCCGGTATCCTCATTGCACGCGGCGGGACGGCCTTTGGACCGTCGCCCTTGTCGCCACGCATTGCCGTCGTGCGACGACCTTATCATTGCTCTCACGCGGGAGTCGTGGTCGTTTCGGCCCACGTACTGACCATGAGCCAACCATCGACGCCGATCTGCGCGGCCGTTTGCGTCGCTCTTGTGATTATTGTGACCTCGGACCCGCGCCTGGTCGGCGCCGGCGAGACTTCGGCCGAGGGATGGATTGAGCTCGCCGGCGACGAGGCGGCGGCCGATTGGAACCCGGACCATCGCGGCTGGTCGACGGCGGGCGACGCCGCCCTGCGCGACGGGAACGAGCGCCGCCTGCAAGGCACGAGCGGCGCCGGCGTGCTGCTGAGCGATGGGTCGTCGAACTTGTCCAGCCGCGAGGAGTTTCAGGATGTGGAATTGAAACTCGAGTTCATGGTTCCGCGCGGGTCGAATTCGGGGGTGAAGCTCAACGGGCTGTACGAAATCCAGATTCGCGACACAAGCGGCGTCGAAAAGCCGACGGCCGACGATTGCGGCGGCGTGTATCCGCGGGCAGAGTTGGGGCCGCCGTATCGGTATCTCGACGACGGCGTGCCGCCGCGGGTGAACGCGGCCCGGCCGGCGGGCGAATGGCAAACGCTGGAGATTTCATTCGTGGCGCCGCGGTTCGATGCGGCGGGGAAGAAAACGGAGAACGCCCGGTTCGTGCGCGTGGTGCTCAACGGAGAGGTGATCCACGAGAACGTGGATCTCCAATGGGCGACGGGCGCCGCGTGGGACGATGGGCCGGAATTGGCCCGCGGGCCGCTGCTGCTGCAGGGCGACCACGGGCCCGTGGCGTTTCGGCGCATCGCACTTCGGCCGTTGTCCGTGCCATGAACGCGTGGCTCTATTACAGTCTGAGCGGACTGCTGATCGTTGGTGGCGCGTTATGTTGGCTGTCGAATCTGTTGAGCTTGCCGGGGAATTGGGTGTTTCTCGGCCTGGCCGCTCTGTTCTGGTACTTCGCGCCGCAGGAGGGCGAACGCGGCCTGACGGGGACGACCATCGTCATTCTCTTGGGCCTGGCGGTCCTTGGCGAAGTCCTTGAGTTTGCCGCCGGCGCCGTGGGGGCTGCGAAGCAGGGCGCGAGCCGGCGATCGGTGTGGCTGTCGCTCATTGGTGCGATCGCGGGCAGCGTGGCTGGCGCCATCGTGGGGCTGCCGATTCCGCTCGTGGGCTCGCTTCTGGCGGCATTGGTTGGCGGGGCCGGGGGCGCCTTCGTCGGCGCCTACCTTGGCGAGGCGTGGAACCGCGCATCGCGCAAACAGAGCCTGGCCGTGGCGACGGGCGCTTTCAAGGGTCGGCTGTGGGGCACGGCGGCCAAGTTCGCCGTGGGCGGCGTGATGCTGGCGGTGACGGCGGTCGATTTGTTCTTTGTGTGAGCGACGCGTGGCCGGCTGCGAAGGGACAGCTTCCTGCTCGAGCGCGATGGATTCACTTGGGAATGTCGGAGACGTCCCACACGAGGGCGTCGCCGAGGTCCATGCCGGTGACGATGCGGGAGGCGTCGGGCGAGAACGCGATCGACGCGATGCGGCGGTCGGCGAGCGGAAAACTGGCGAGCTTCTCACCATCTTTGGCGCGGTAGACTTCGAGCGCGCTTTCCGCGGTGGATTGCGACAGCATCTCGCAAAAGACGGCGAGCAGCGTTCCCTCGGGAGAGATGGCCACTTCCCACGGACGGGTTTCCGCGAAGTCGTGCTGCCACAGATCGGGGCCGCCGCTTAAGTCCTTCATTGCGAGCCGGCCGGCGCTTCGTCGATCGGCGCCGCGAGTCAACGCGCCAACGGCGACGCGTCCATTCGCCGCGTCGAAGGCTGTCTTCGCATAGTGCCGCTCGCCAAAATCCTGCATGTCAATCGTCGCAGGCAGCGAATCCCGCTTCCGCCAATCCCAGCATTGCGGCGGGCCCGTTTGAACGGCAACGAAGAGTTGGGCGTCGTCCGGCGAAAACGTCATGGAGATCGGCTGTCGCGGACCGCGGACGAAATTGGAGATTTCGTCGCCGGTGGCCGCATCCCAGACAATGATTCTTTCTGGGGGAGCATCGTCGCCGCCGCCGAAGGGATCCATTTCTTCTCCTAGCCCGAGCGCGGCGGCGAGGAATTGGCCGTCGTTGGAAAGGGCTCCGCACATCAGGCGATCCGGCGCTTGGACATGGGTTAGAAGCTTGCCGTCGCCCACGCGGTACGACTTAATTTCGCCGCGAAATGCCATTTCGCCCGGTGTATGAGTTTCCCGACCAATGAAGAGCTGCTTGCCGTCGGGCGAGAATTCCAGCAGCCGAACCCAACCGGAGCCTTCGTCGACGAGTTGGAGGTGTTCGCCCGTCACCGCATTCCAAAAGCGGACGGTGTTGTCGGAGCCACCGGTGGCGATCAGCGCGCCGTCCGGTGAATACCGAACCGCTAAGACATTCGACGCGTGCGCGTCTTCGCCGGCAAAGACCTCGCGGTCCTCGGTCAGGTCCCACAACCACGCCTTATTTCGCTGCCGCCAATGACCGCGCGTGGCGAGGAATCGGCCATCGCGCGACGCCGCCAGGCCATGAGCTCGTTCGCTAAGTTGCGCGCTTTCCGTACGGATCGAGCGCACGGGCATGCGACTTGCGAAATCCCAAATGACGATGCCGTCGCGGTGCGCCGAGTACAGTTGCCGGCCATCAGCCGATAGGAAGATGTCCGGCGAGCCCTCGAGATCCTGGCCGATGAACTTGGCGACGGCATTGCCGCTGGGGACGTCCCACAGAGCGATTTCAGAGACGAGTCGTCCATCGCGCGGGCCGCCACGCTCAAACCGCGAACCGCCGGAGATCAACTGGCGCGAGTCGTTGGTAAACGCCAGGGAGACGACTTCCTGTTGGTGCGCCTGCTGCACGACGAACACCTGTTGTCGCGTCGTCGCATCCCACACATGAATTGCCTTGTCGGCGGTGGAAGCGAG
>JBIOVA010000108.1:0-54618 GCA_044867485.1 Lacipirellulaceae bacterium
CCCAACAGGTGCAGCACCGTAGCGTGCAGGTCGTGGATGTGGACCTTGTTGCTGACCGCGCGGAAGCCGAACTCGTCGGTCTCGCCGTAGGTCATGCCGCCGCGGACGCCGCCGCCGGCCAGCCAGATCGTGAAGCCGTACGGGTTGTGATCGCGGCCGTTGCTGCCCTGGGCGAAGGGCGTGCGGCCAAACTCGCTGGCCCAGACGACGAGCGTCTCGTCGAGCAGGCCGCGGGAGGCGAGGTCTTCGAGCAGTGCGGCGATCGGTTGATCGACGGCGAGCGCGTTTTGGGAGTGGTTCGCGATCAGGTCGGAGTGGGCGTCCCAGCGGTTGCCGTCGCCGAGGCGCGGGCAAGTGAGCTCGATGAAGCGCACGCCGCGTTCGACCAGTCGGCGCGCGAGCAGGCATTCGTGGGCGAAGATGCGCGTGGGCTCGTTGGCGTGGTTGAGGCCGTAGGCGGTTTGGACGTGACGGGGCTCGCCGCTCACGTCGGCGATTTGCGGGACGACCGCCTGCATGCGGTAGGCGAGTTCGTAGTTGGCGATGGCGCTTTCGACGGCGGCGGACCGTCGCAGGTCTGGGCTCGCGAGGGCGTCGAGGTCGCGGAGCAGGCTGCGGCGTGAGAATTCGCGCTGTTGCGCGCTCGCACTGGATTCGGGGCCGCGGAGATTGGCGATGGGGATCGCCTGCGGACGAAAGACGGTCGCCTGATGCACGGGCGGTAGGAAGCCCGCGGCGAAATTCTCGGGGCCGCCGCTGGGGATGAGGCCGCCGTTGATGACGACGAAGTCGGGCAGCTCGCGGCATTCGGAGCCCAGGCCGTAGCTGAGCCAGGCGCCGGCGCTCGGTCGACCCTGCTGGCCGGAGCCGGTGTGCAGGAAGTAGTTGGCCGTGTTGTGTTCGGAGAAGTCGCTGACCATGCTGCGGACGACGCAGAGGCGGTCGGCGCAGCCGCCCATGTGGGGGAAGAGCTCGCTGACCGCGAGGCCGCAGTCGCCGTAGCGGGCGAACTGCCACGGGGAGGCGAGGACCGTGCCGACGTCGTCGAACTGCGTGGGCTCGATCTTGGCGGAGAACGGCTGGCCGTGGTCGCGCGCGAGGCGGGGCTTGGGGTCGAAGCTGTCGACCTGCGAGACCCCGCCGTCCATGTAGAGGAAAATCACGCTGCGGGCGCGCGCCGGGCGATGCGGCGGGGGGCTGGGGCTTGCGGATGCCGTGTCGGCGGCGAGGCCGGCGAGAGCAACGAGGCCGAAGCCGCCGGCGCACTGGGCGAGCATGTCGCGGCGCGAGAGCGACGGCAACGTGTAGCGGCGGCAGTGCATGGGGGCGGTCCTACTCGAGAAACACGAACTCTTTGACGTTGAACAGCGTGCGGCAGACTTCGGCCCAGGCCTGTCGGCGGGCGGCGGGCGCGGGGTCGTTGGTTTGGGCGTTGGCGAGGAAGGTCAGGAGGCGGTCCGCTTCGGCTTGCGTTTCTTCGCGGCCGAAGGCGGCGAGGTAAGCGTCGCGCACGGCGGCGCGGTCGTCGGCGAAGCGCGTCACGAGCGATTCGGCCCAGGCGTCCGCTTGCAAGTGGACGAACGGGTCGTTGAGCAGCGCCAGCGGCTGGGAGGCGGAGTTGCTCACGTAGCGGCGCCCCACCGTGGTGAACGGGGAGGGCTTGTCGAACGCGGCGAGGAACGAGTTGAGGCCGTTGCGGCGGACCTCCTGGTAGATGCTGCGGCGTCGGTCGCCGTCGAGCGGGCCGCTGCCTTCGGGGCTGCGGTTGTGGCGCATGAAGTCGGTCATGTAGACGCGCACGCCGGGGCCGTAGCGCTCCTCGTTGAGGCCGCCGGAGACGGCGAGCATGGCATCGCGCACGGCTTCGGCGGGGATGCGGCGGGCGCGGGCGGCGTGGAACAAGTGGTTGGCGGGGTCGATTTCCGCGGCGCGGGGGTCGGGCGTGGTCGACATCGCGTACGCGCTCGACAACACGATACGGCGAATCAGGCGTTTCAGATCCCAGCCCTGGTCGACGAATTCGACGGCGAGGTTGTCGAGTAGCTCGATGTTCGTGGGCGGCTCGCCGAGGGCGCCGAAGTTGTCGACGGTGGCCACGAGGCCGCGGCCGAAGAGGTGGCTCCACACGCGGTTGACGAACACGCGGGCGGTGAGCGGGTTGGCGGGATCGACGAGGCGCTCGGCGAGCAGCTGGCGGCCGCTGCCCTGGGGGATGGTCATGGCGCCGTCGAGTGCGGCGAGGAAGCGTCGCGGGACAGGCTGCTTGGCGCGCGTGCGGGGGTTGCCGCGGAGGTGGACGGGCTCGTCGAAGCCGCTGCCGTCGAGCAGCGCGAGGGTCCACTCGGGTTCGGGGATGCGGGATTCAATCTCCTGGCGGCGCTCGGCGTAGCGCGCGGCGGCGGCGGCGTATTCGGCGGCGAGCGCCGGGTCCGCGGGAGGAAGAAGGTCGTCGTGTTCGAGCAGCCAATTGAGGAGTTGGGCGTTGGTTGGGTCGAGCGGGGCGCCGGCGTCGAGGGCGGCCGCTTCGCGGTCGAGCGCCTGCTCGAACGCCGCGGCGTCGAGGGCGGCTCCGTTCGGTCGCTCACGCAGCGGCGGCTCGTCGTGGGACGCGACGACCTCGTAGAGCTCGAACTCGCCGCGGGGCGTAAACTCGACGTGGACGCGGTGGCCGGCGTACGCGCGGAGGTCGTGGGCGAACCACGCGACTTTCGGGGAGTTCAGCGATTGCTTAACAACGCCGTGGAGCGGACCTTCGACCGTGCGGTGGGAGTCGACGTCGGCGAATACTTCGGCTTCGCCGCGGTAGCGGTACCAGAGTTTTTCGGGCGGTGCGACGAACGTCGGCGTGCGGATGAGGCCGGTGAATTTTGGCGAGAGGTCCCACGAAACGGCGGCGGGGTTTTCGAGGACGCGGGCGATTGGGCGTGCTTCGTCGGATCGCAGGAGAAGCGTTCCAGGCGTCGCGGGGCCATCGCGAAAAGGCAAGCCGGTGGCGAGCCAGGCGGCGGGACAGTCCCCCTCGGCATACGACAGGATGACATGACGTGACGCGCCCGGCGGCGCTTGGTGATTTGGCTCAGCGATTGACGCAGGTCCGCTCGTGAACTGCTTGAGCTGCGAGCGCATCATCGCGGCATAGGCGGCGAACAGCTCACGGGCGGCGGCCTTGTTCAGGTCGTCAAGTTGGCAGGCGAGCTGGCGCTGGAGCGCCGGATCGGCGACGTTGGCCAGTTGGTAGCCGCTGCTTTCCAGGAAACCGCAGAGGGCGTAGTAGTCTTCCTGCGCGATGGCGTCGAACTTGTGGTCGTGGCAGCGGGCGCAGGCGACGGTCATGCCGAGGAAGGTTTTGCCGAAGACGTCGAGCGAGTTGGCGATCCGCTCGGCTTCGTCGCCGCGGATGTCGACGGGGCTGTGCGTCGCTTCGCCCAGGTGCCAGAAGCCGGTGGCTTGAATCGATTGATTGGTCCGCGTTTCAGGGTCGATGCGCGGCGGGTCCAGAAGATCGCCGGCGATGTGCTCGCGGACGAACTGGTCGTAGGGAACGTTGGCGTTCAGCGCGCGGATGACGTAATCGCGATACCGCCAGGCGTAGGGGATGTCGAAGTCCTGTTCGTGGCCCTTGGTGTCGGCGTAGCGGACGAGATCGAGCCAGTGCTGCGCCCAGCACTCGCCGAAGGCGGGGCTGGCCAACAGGCCGTCGACGGCGGTAGCGGCTGCTGTGGGCGCCGCGTCCGCGAGGAAAGATTCGATCTGTCGCCGCGTGGGCGGCAGACCCGTAAGATCAAATGTGACGCGGCGCAGCCAGGCGAGCCGACTTGCGCACCGGGCCGGCTGGAGGCCGGCGGCTTCGAGCTTGTGGAGGAGGAAGCGGTCGAGGTCGTCGCGTGGCCAGGACTCGTCGGCGACGGATGGGGGGACGACACGCGTCGGCGGCTTCCAAGCCCAGTGGGCGGCGCGACGGGCGGCGAGGTCGAACTTGGGCGGGCTTGCGACAGGCGTCTTCGGCGAATCGGCGGGGGCCGGGGCGCCGCGGCGGATCCACTCTTCCAGCGCGTCGATCTCGCGCTGCGGCAACCGGCCGTCGGGCGGCATCTGCAGGTCTTCGTCGTCGTAGCGAATCGCGGCGAGCAGCAGTGACTTGTCGGGGTCGCCAGGGACGATCGCCTCGCCGCGGTCGCCGCCGTGGAGCCAGCCTTCTGCGCGGTCGAGCAACAAGCCGCCTTCGGGCTCGCCGGCGTTGGCGGAATGGCACTCGTAGCAGCGGCGGGCGAGGATGGGACGAATGACGTTCTCGAACTCGTCGCCGTCGCGCCCGTTGACTGCATGACAAAAGCGTGGCGCTGCGATCAAGAGGAGAATGCTTGCGACCGCCGCGGCGGCTTGCCGCGAAACCAGCATTTGCCGCAAGGCTTTGGCGGCCCTCGCCGCGCGAGCGCGTTGCCTGCGTAGCGGGGTCATGCGGCGACATCCGAAAGTGATCTGCTGGCGTCGGATTGCAGGACTCTGGCAGGGGGCAGTCCGCGAAAATCAATATATCAGTTGCTTATCGCCGCCGGGGTCGCTGTACTAGGTGACATCGAACGACTGGCGCGATTCGGCGCGCAAAAGACGCAAATCGTCGAACAGTGGGATCAACGGGAGGGACGACTCATGAATCCGAAGCATTGGTTGGGGGCGGCGGCGTTGGCGGGCGCACTCGCGGCGACGGCGCAGGCGGCCGTGGATGTTCAGCAGTACGCGCTCGACGCGGGATCGAAGTACTCCTATCTGCCGTCGCCATTTCTGCCGATCCCGGGCGGTATGCCGAGCGAGACTGAATTGGAGTTTGGCGTGAGCGGGTTGTTCAGCGTGGAGTACGACCGCATGGCCAACACGGCGAAGTTCCTGGATCTGGACCTGACGCTAAGCGGCAACGAAGCCGTGCAAAACGATCCGCCGCCGTACGGGCTCGTGACCGCCGATCGGTTGGAAGAGTGGCTTGCGGGTCGGCTGTTCGAGCTGGAGCCCTTGGGAGCTCCGATCAACTTGTACCTCGATCAGACGCTTGAAGGACTGGCGTTCACCGATTTCCTCGTGGGCAGAGTGACGCTGACGGGAGGCTACAACGCGACGTTCGTCGACGGCGACGGGATCGAGTTCGCGTGGAGCGCGGCGGCGGTGCCGGAGCCGACAACGTTTGCGCTGGGCATTGCGACGTTTGGGTGGAGCATTGCCGTGGCCCGAGGCCGTCAACGCAGCATCAGAGCGTGACCATCGAGCCTCGAGCGATCATGGCATACGACGTTTCACTCGTTCCAGCGGACGTCGTGCGCCCTCTGCGGGAACTCTACCGGCGGGAGATGAACTGCCAGATCGTCCACGACTCGTGGCTGGGGCGCGGGTGGGTCGATCCGTACCTGCTGACGGTCGACGGGCGGGTGGCGGGGTACGCGCTGGTTGGCGACGTGCGGGCGGACCGGAAGGACAACGTCATCGAATTCTTCGTGCTGCCCGAGGCCCGCGGGGCGGCGCTACCGCTGTTTCGGCGGATGGTTGCTGTGAGCGGGGCCAAGCGCGTCGAGGCGCAGACGAACGACCTCGTCTTCACGCTGATGGTGTACGACTGCGCCACGAATATTGAGAGCAACACGATCCTGTTTCACGACGGCTTCACGTCGCACCTGTCGGCGCCGGGAGCCGTGTTCCGAAAGTTCGAGCCGCGGGATGCGGGCCGCGTGCTGGGACGCACCGCGGACGAGCCGGACGAGTGGCTCATCGAGGCAGGCGGCGAGATCGTCGCGGCGGGCGGGCTGTTGTTCCACTACAACCCGCCGTACGGCGACATCTACATGGAGGTGGCCGAGTCGCAGCGGCGGCGCGGGTACGGCAGTTTCCTGGTGCAGGAGCTGAAGCGCGCGGCGTACGCCATGGGCAAAGTCCCCGCGGCGCGGTGCAATGCGACGAACGCGGGTTCGCGGGCGACGCTGCAAAAGGCGGGGATGCTGCCGTGCGGGCGATTTCTGACGGGCGTGCTGGCGGACTAGCTGACGCGTGGTCTTCGTGACAGTTTCGCGTTCGAATTTCGGGCTGCCCCTTCGGTCGGAAACACTTTGACCGCAGCAGCGACGCGGAGATATATTGCACGCCCATGTTGCTCGTCTTGCGGCCGCTCGTGCCTTGCCACTGAGGAGTATTTCCCATGTCCCACGACGATCCGCTCTCGCCGGACGGCGATCCGTTTGGACCGCCGGCCATCTCGACCCTGGTCTCCTGTTTGCACTGCGGGGAGGAGTACGACAGCTACCGCATCGTCTGGCGGGTCGAAGTTGACGCCGAGGGCCAGCCTCACGGGTTTTGGTGCTGCCCGACCGAGGGGTGCGGCGGCATGGGATTCGGCTTCGACATCTTTCCGGTCGATCCGAACTACCGCGACGAAAACGGCGAACCGATGTGGTTTTCCGACGACGACGAAGACGACGAGTCATGCGAAGCCGACGGCGGCGAGGAGGATTGGCTGCCCGACGAGGGCGCTGAAAGCGAGTCGACTCGCGGCTCCAGCGCGAGTGGCGAGGACGACGTGCCGTGGTGAGGTTTTGATCAAGCAAGTCGCCCAACGTCGCGTCTGCCTTTGTTGCACGAGTTAATCGGCGTCGAGATTCACGGTTCCGTGGTCTGAGTTGCCGGGCTAGGCATCCGTCGGCTCCATTGGAGGCCCGCATGCGCTTCCCCGTGATTCGCGGCGTGATTGATCGGCGAATCCTGGTGAACTTCTGCGTCGATCCCGACGTGCTCGCGGCGCAGTTGCCGGCGCCGTTTCGGCCGAAGCTGCATCAAGGATTTGCGCTGGTTGGCATTTGCCTGATTCGGCTCAAGCGGGTGCGTCCCACGTGGGCGCCGGCGTGGACGGGCGTCTCGTCGGAGAATGCGGCGCATCGGGCGGCCGTCGCGTGGGACGATGCGGACGGCGTGCACGAAGGTGTTTTCATCTGGCGGCGGGATACGGATTCGCGGCTCAACGCATTTGTTGGCGGGCGGTTGTTTCCGGGCGTCCATCGTCGCGGGCAGTTCACGGTGAACGAAACGGCGGAGCGGTTCGAGATTGCTCTGCAAAGCGATGACGGGGCCAGCGACATGACGGTGCATGGCCGGGCATCGACGGCGTGGCCGGTGAGTTCCGTGTTCGCGTCGCTGGAGGAGGCGTCGGCGTTCTTTGCCGCGGGTTCGCTGGGATACTCGGCGACGGCTGACCAAGGGCGATTCGACGGGCTGGAACTGCGCTGTCGCGCGTGGCGGGTCGAGCCGCTGGAGGTTGACGAGGTGCGTTCGCGGTGTTTTGAGGACGCGACGCTGTTTCCGCGGGGCTCGATCGCGTTTGACTGCGCGCTGCTCATGCGCGGCGTCGCGCATGAATGGCACGCCCAAGAGCCGCTGTGTTGCCCAGTGGTACGAGTTGAGCCGGTGTCGGATTCGCGGTGATAGGGCGCCCGCTTCGCACTGCTGGGCGAGCCAGCAGTGGCACCCATGCGTTCATCTGGGTGCGGCGGGGAGCGCGGGGCTATACTTGCGGCGATTGGCTCGCTCGGTGCGAGCCTGTCTGACTGACAGTCGCAAGGTGTGAGCATGACGGCGCTGCGAGAGGATCTGGAATCGCCCGAAACGGAACGCCGGTTCGGCTCGGGGTGGATCAGCGGCGTGCTGGCGCTGACGTTGGCGCTGGTCGGCCTGGGGACGGTGCTGTGTTTGCGCTATCCCGACGTGCTCACCGTGGCTGACGCCCGCGAGTATTACAACGTCGGGCTGATTCGGCTGGCGTTGCACGCGGTGCTTGTGTCCGCGTTTGTGTTGGGCATTCTCAGCATCGTGCTGCGCAGGCAGAAAGTGCTGGGGTTCTCCGCGCTGACTTGCGTCCTCGTGGCCACGGTACTGGGCGGGTCGCGGGCGGCCGACCAGATCGACATCGACGCCGATGTGTATCTGGGGCTCGACTGGTTTCTGCTCAACCTGCTGTTCACGGGGATCGTGTTCATCCCCATCGAGCGGCTCTTGGGACGGCGCGAGCAGGCGATCTTTCGCTACGAGTGGCGCGAGGATTTGTTGTACTTCCTGATCAGCAGTCTGCTCGTGCAGGGGCTGACGTACATGTCGCTGGCGCCGTCGATGGCGATTCTGAAGAACACGGATTGGATCGGCGTGCGGCGCGCCGTGGGTTCGCAGCCGGTCGTGTTGCAGTTCTTCGAGATTATGTTTCTGACCGACCTTGTGCAGTACTGGGTGCACCGGGCGTTTCACCGCGTGCCGTGGCTGTGGAAGTTTCACGCGGTGCATCACTCGGCCCAGGTGATGGACTGGCTGGCGAGCTCACGGATGCACTTCGTGGAGATCGTGTTCCTGCGGGGGCTGACGGTGATTCCGATGTATGTGCTGGGGTTCTCGGAGTCGGCGCTGTATGCGTACTTGATTTTCGTGTACCTGCTGTCCGCGGCTGTGCATTCGAACGTGCGGCTGAGGCTGGGGGCGCTGGAGCCGTTTTTCGTGACGCCGCGGTTTCACCATTGGCACCATGGGATTGAGCGGGAAGCGATCGACGTGAACTTCGCCGTGCACTTTCCGGTGTTCGACAAGGTGTTCGGCACGTTTCACCTGCCGGCCGACGGGCGGTGGCCGGAGGGGTATGGGATTCAAGGGGCGATGCCGAAGGGGTTTTGGGGGCAGTTTTTGCATCCGTTCCGGCGGACCCGCTCCGACTGATAGGGCCGTGGCCATGCGGTGTGCGTCGTTTCGTCGCGGATTGTTCTCGCGATCGCTAGTGGCTGCCGCTTGTTGCGCGAGCTGCACTAGTATTCGCGTTGCAGACGCGGCGGAACCGACGGCGCCGCGGACCACGGGCGAGCTGCGGAAGCGAATCGCCGAGGCGATCGACGGGAGCGACGTGACGGGATTGGGCGTCGTCCTGGTTTCGACGGACGACATATTATGGTCGGCGGAGTTCGGGACGGCGGATCGCGCGGCGCAGCGCCCAGTGGCGTCGGACACCCTGTTTCGCGCCGGATCGATATCCAAGAGCTTCGTCGCACTCGCGGCGCTCAAGCTGCAGGAGGAAGGCAAGCTACGATTGAGCGACCCCGTGCGCGAACTTGTGGGCGATGCAGAGTTCGCCAATCCCTGGGAAGCGACCGATCCGGTGCGGCTAGAGCATCTGCTGGAGCACACAGCGGGCTTCGACGATATCTCGCTGCGCGAGTTCGGGGCGAACGTCCCGGGCATTTCGCTGCGCGATGGCCTGGCGTTTCATCCGGCGTCGCGGACTTCGCGTTGGCCGCCGGGTCGATTCTTTTCCTATTCGAACGCGGGGCCGCCATTGGCGGCCTTCGCGGTCGAGCTTGCTTCAGGCCAAATGTTCGAGGACTTTGTTCGCGAGAAGTTCTTTGAGCCGTTGGATATGCCGACGGCTAGCTTTGTGCTGACCGACGTCGTCGAAGAGAGGCTGGCGAAGTGCTATGAAGATGACGGCGTAACAGAAATCCCCTACCACCACATCATGGGACGACCATCGGGCTCGCTCAACGTGACGCCGCGCGAGTTGGCACATCTTGTGCAGATGCTGCTCAATCGCGGCGCCTATGGCGGCGTCCAATTGCTGGCGGCGAACTCGATCGATCGGATGGAGACCGCGGCCACGAACATTGCGGCGGCGTCCGGTTTGAAAGTGGGATATGGACTGGCCAATTTCGTGAAGATCTACGAAGGGTTTCCCATCCATGGCCACGAAGGCGCCATCACTCGGTACCTGGCCGCGGATGGGTATTCCCCGGACCTTGGCGTCGGCTACGTGTGCATGATGACGTCGAACGAGTTTGAGTCGCTGGTCCGCGTCGAAAAGCTCATTTGGAGCTATCTGACGCGCAATGAGGTGAAGTTGGCGTCCCCGCCGGCCGCACTCACCAAAGCAGGATTGCAAGAATTTGCTGGCTATTACGAACCCTATACGCCGCGGTTCGAGTTCTCGCGATTTATGCTCCGACTCATGGGCCTGCGACGATTTGCCGTGGAGGGCGATCATTTGCGCCCAGCGGGTCCTGGCAGCGCTCGACAAGCACTGTTTCCGACGGACGAGCCGGGGTTGTTTCGTTACGAAACGGATCCGGCGCCAACTCTGGCCTTTGTGAACCGCGACGGAGAGCAGTTTCTCGTGAGCGGAGACCTCTCCTCGGTGAACTTTCGTCGCGTGCCGGCGTGGTGGGCGTGGGGCCAAGGCGCGGTCGTCGGCGTGTGCGCAGCGCTGATGCTGAGCGCCGTCCTGTTTGCGATGTGGTGGGCGCCGCAAGGCTTGCTGGGATGGCGGCCAATCTCCGGCGAACTCGCCGTAAGGGTTCCGCCGCTCGTGGCGTCCGTCTCGGGCCCCGCGATCTTCGTTGTGTTCTGGTCGGCCCTCAGGCATCCGGTCGATCGGTTGAGCCAACCGACGCCGTGGTCTGTGGGAATCTGGCTATTAAGCTGGGTTTTTCTTGTGGCGACCGTGGTTGGGTTAGTGCAATCCCTTCGAGCGGGCTGGAGCGGCGTGCGGCTCGCAGTGCGACGACACGCATTGTTAGTGTCGCTCGCCAATGGCATTGTCTTGTCGTATTTGGCGTATTGGGGCGTGATCGGTTGGCGCAGTTGGAGTTGAAGAGGCACGAACACAACGTGGTGGATGGCGACGAAAGTGACGTAGCGGCCGAAGTTCGGCCCAGCGCCGCATTAACGCCGCTCAAGGCGGAGACTGTTCACGTCCCCGCCCGAGCAACTCGACCGATGAGGTGAAACCATGCAACTTTCGCGCGAGGCGAGGCTGATTTCCGGGCTCACGCTGCTGACGGTCCCGACGATCGCGTTTGGCGGCGCCACGCTGTTGGGGATTCTGACTGACGGCGAGGCGGGGATCGTGCCGAGCGATCTGGAACTCAACGAAACTCAGTGGGCGCTGTTCCGCGCCGGGCACGCTCACGCGGGCGTGTGGCTGATTTTCTCACTCGTGCTGCAGGTGCTGCTCGACGCGGCGACGCTGTCCGCCGGGTGGAAGTGGCTGGCGCGATTGAGCGCGCCGATCGCCGCGATGGCGATTTCCGGCGGGGTTCTTTGGATTGGCATTCTATCACGCCTTTCGCTGGCTGCTGTACTTCGGGGCAGCGTGTTTGGCCGTCGCGACGCTCGTGACTGGCGTAGGCTTGTTGCGACGGCCGCGCGAGGCGGCGTAGGCCGATTCATTCTCCAGAAAGCAAGCCATGACGATGATCCGCGTTGGAATTGCTTGTGCGGCGCTGACCGCGATGTGCCTGGCTCTTGCCGAGGCTGCGGCGGCGTATGATCCGCTTGCCACCGAGGGCGCGGCGCGGCCCGAGCCGTTGGAGCTTGTCGTTCAGGATGCGGACCAGGCGCGGGAAATCCCGATTCGCGTGTATTTGCCGGCTGGCGCGGGGGCGGCGCCGGTGGCATTGTTCAGCCACGGGCTGGGCGGCGCTCGTAGCATGTGCGCGTACCTCGGCGAGCATTGGGCGGCGCGGGGGTACGTGGCTGTGTTCCTGCAGCATCCGGGGAGCGATGACTCAGTGTGGCGGGACAAGCGGCCGTTGGAACGGATGAGGGCGCTGCAAGAGGCGGCCAACTCGGAGAACTTTTTGCACCGCGTGCATGACGTGCCGGCAGTGCTTGACCAGCTCGCGGCGTGGAACGGCGAGGCGGAGCACCCGCTCGCCGGGCGGCTGGACATGGAGCGCGTGGGGATGTCGGGGCATTCGTTCGGGGCGGTGACGACGCAGGCGGTGAGCGGACAGCAGTTCGGCGGGCAGGCGGCGCTGACCGATTCGCGGATCAAGGCGGCAATCCTGTTCAGCCCGAGCAGTCCGCGACGCGGCACGGGGGAGGAGGCGTTCGGCGGCGTGACGATCCCGTGGCTGCTGATGACGGGGACGAACGACACGGCGCGGATCGGGGGGCAGACGGTCGAGTCGCGGCGGGCGGTGTACCCTGCCCTGCCGGCCGGCGGGAAGTATGAGCTGGTGCTTGACGGGGCCGAGCATTCGGCGTTTACCGATCGCGCGCTGCCGGGCGAGCGCGGGGAGCGGAATCCCAATCACCACCGCGCGATCCTGGCGATTAGCACGGCGTTTGGGGATGCCTACCTGCGCGAGGACGCCGAGGCGCGGGCGTGGCTGGACGGCGACGGGCCGCGGTCTGTGCTCGAGGAAGAGGACCTCTGGCAACGCAAGTGAGCGGCGGCAACCAACGCGCAGCTCGAAATCAACAGCAGCGCAGCCGAAGGTTCGGGAACAGGTGATTGGCTTGCGGTCACCGCGAATAGGGCCGTGCGTTGGGCCCCGTAGGTCGATTTCCACAGGGCCAAGTCAGCCTGGTTGACGACGCCGTCGTCGTTGGCGTCGGCGCGGTCATCGGCTGTCGAGCCGAGGGTTTGCTGCCAGATGAGCAGGTCGGCGCCATCCACGTCGCGGTCGCCGTCGAAGTCGCCGGCGTAGATCAGCTCGGCCATCAGGTCGGGGCGATCGGTTTCGATCGAGTCGACGCCCATCGCGATGAGCTCTTGCATCCGCGCCGGGCTGTTGACGGTGTACACGTCGACCCACATGTCGTTGCGGTGGAAGGCGTTGACGGCTTCCTGCGTGATCGATCCGTCGCCAACGGACAAACCGTCGACGCCGCTGGCTTTGAGGGCGAGCAGGTTGGCGTCGCTGAGGTTGCCGGGGACGGAGGTGAGGAGCTGGATTTCCGCCGTGCCGAAGCGGGGGTCGTTGGTGTAGCTGGAACTATTGGGCCAGACCCAGATGTCGTCGAGCGTGGCGCCGGAGGCGGTGAGCGCCGCATCGACGGCGTTGCGGAGGGCCGTGTTGGCGGGCACTTTCACGTCGAGCAGCACGCGGGCGCGGCCGTCGACGGCTTGCATGAATTCGGTAAGCGTGGGGACCCGTTCGCCGGCGAACTCCGGGCTGAACCAACTGCCGGCGTCGAGCTGCTTCACTTGGGCGAGCGTGACATTGGCGATGGGGCCTGAGCCGTTGGTCGTACGGTCGAGCGTGTCGTCGTGGAACACGACCGCCTGGCCGTCGGACGTGAGATGAATGTCGATCTCGATGAGGTCGATGCCCGCCTCGATGCCCACTTCGAGGGCGGCGATCGTGTTTTCGGGCGCGAGGACTCCGCCAGCGCGGTGACCCATGATTTGCGTGCGTCCGAACGCCGGGAGGATCGGCGGTTCCGGTTCAGGCGGCGGGTCGGGAATCGTCGGCCCGGGGACGGTAGCGCCGGCCGAGGAGACGTTGCCCAGGAGGCGAATTTGCTCGGAATCGAGCGCGCCGTCGACAAAGCGAAAGCTGCTCACGTAGCCCGGCTGCGTTTCGTTGTCTTCGTCGGTGAAGAGGTAGAACGAGGGGCCGAGCTGGAAGCGGGCGTCGACGGCCGACTGCGCGCCGACGAGCGTGCCGTTGATATACTTGCGCATCATGCCGGCGGCGTCGCGGGTCATGGCGATGCGATTCCAAGCGTTGGGCGCGATCGTGCCGTTGTAAATGCCGTTGATGCCGACGCCGCCGCTGGGTTGGTTCTGGATGAAGAAGTCGCCGTCGTTGGGCGTGGCGACGTTAGTTTGCAGCAATGCCCGCCACTGGCCGTCGGCTTCCGGCGGCGAAAGGAAGTCCCAGATCATCGTGTACTGGGAAACGTTTGCCCCCTGGTTGATCTGGTAGCCCTGCATGGGCGTCGTGGCGGGGAAAAACATGGCGCTCCCCGGGCCGCTGTCGGGGAACTGTGGGATTTGCAGAAGCGTGGGCGAGCCGAACTGCGTGGCGGTCCACCCCCAACCGGTGGCGAGCGGATCGTAATAGCTGATGGTCAAACTGCCGTCTGCCGACGTGAGCGGCGTGTCGCCGCCGAATTCCCAGACGAGATCGCGGGCGTCGGTTTGCCGCGCCGCTATCAGGGCGAAAAGCGTGAGCACGGCTGCTCGCCGGGCTGTCTGGGGGCGACTGGGCATGGATCGTCGCTAGGGGTATGTTGGCGGGCAGAACCTTGATCCTAACCTGCCGTCGCACAAACTCGCCATAAGGAGAGTCAACATGCCCGATCGTTCTTCAACCGCCGTGTGGGAAGGCAGCATCATGGAAGGCAAAGGGACGATGACCATCGGCTCCGGGGCGTGGACGGGGCCGTACTCGTTCAAGTCGCGGTTCGAGGACGGCAAAGGGACAAATCCCGAGGAACTGATCGCCGCGGCGCACGCGGGGTGCTACTCGATGGCGTTGTCGGGGGCGCTGTCGAAGGCGGGGACGCCGCCGACGAAGATCGAGACGACGGCCAAAGTGAACATCGCGAAGGTGGAGACGGGGTTCGTGATTGACAAGATTCACCTCGTAACCAAGGCCAGCGTGCCGGGGATCAATAGCGCGAAATTCCAGGAGACGGCTGAGGCGGCGAAGAAGAACTGCCCGGTGTCGAAGGTGCTGGCCGGGGCGGCAATCACGTTGGATGCGACGCTAGCATAAGGCAAGTCGCTCTGAAGATTCACTGCACGGCGATGTTGCATAGGATGCCTAGGCCTTAGGCCGGGGACGTCCGAGCCATCGCGGCGTGCCTTCCCAATTTGCCGACGGTTCGCTCAAAACGCGGCTTTTTGCGCTTCTGCGCGCGAAGGCACAGGACTTGCTTTGTCGGCGGGGTTCGGTGTCGACGAGCGGAGGGATGCTGCTCGGTTTTTTGCCACGAATGGGCGTGTCGCATTGGGGTCACTAGGTGGAAGGGACGGATATGAGCACGGTGCTGTCGAACGGCTCGAGCGGGACGAAGGCGGGGGGCGCGGCGCCGCGAGGTTCGGCCCCGGCGGGCGGGTTTACGCCGCGGATGGCGGCGATTGCGGCGGTGACAAACTACAAGCCGGCCGAGCCGCCGCTCGACTTCTCGGCGACGCCGGTCGAGGCGATTTTTGCATCAAACGTGTTCAACAAGAGCGTGATGAAGGAGCGGCTGCCCAAGCCGGTGTACAAGTCGCTGGTGCAGACGATTGACGCGGGCGCCAAGCTCGACCCAGCGATTGCCGACGTGGTCGCGTCGGCGATGAAGGATTGGGCCATCTCAAAAGGCGCCACGCACTACGCCCACGTGTTTTATCCGCTGACCGGCCTGACGGCCGAGAAACACGACAGCTTTTTGTCGCCGGACGGGTTTGGCGGAGCGGTCGCCGAATTCAGCGGCAAGCAACTCATCCAGGGCGAGCCGGACGGGTCGAGCTTTCCCTCGGGCGGCATTCGAGCGACGTTCGAGGCCCGCGGATACACGATCTGGGACGTCACCAGCCCGGCATACATCCTGGAGAATCCCAATGGGACGACGCTGTGCATTCCCACCGCGTTTGTGTCGTGGACCGGCGAGGCGCTCGACAAGAAAACGCCCGTGTTGCGGTCGATGCAGGCGCTCAACAAGCAGGCGCAGCGGATTCTGAAGCTGTTCGGCAAGACGGACGGGGCGTTCGTCGCGTCGACGGCCGGACCCGAGCAGGAGTACTTCCTGGTCGATCGTCATTTCTACTTCGCGCGGCCGGACTTGCTCACCGCGGGGCGCACCCTGTTCGGCGCCAAGCCGGCGAAGGGGCAGCAGTTCGAGGATCACTACTTCGGGGCGATCCCCGAGCGGGTGCTGGCGTTCATGTTGGAGTCCGAGCGCGAGCTCTTCAAGCTCGGCATCCCGGTGAAGACGCGGCACAACGAGGTGGCTCCTGGGCAGTACGAAATTGCCCCGACGTTCGAGAGCGCCAACCTGGCGACCGACCACCAGCAGATGATCATGCTGACGCTGAAGAAGACCGCCGAGAAGTACGGCATGGCGTGCCTGACGCACGAGAAGCCGTTCGCGGGGGTCAATGGCTCGGGCAAGCACGTGAACTGGTCGCTGGGGAGCGCGTCGCAGGGCAACCTGCTCGATCCCGGCGACACGCCGCACGAAAACATGCAGTTCTTGGTGTTCTGCGCGGCGACGATGAAGGCCGTGTACAAGCACCAGGGTTTGCTGCGGAGCGTCGTGGCAACGGCCGGGAACGACCATCGGCTGGGCGCGAACGAGGCGCCGCCGGCGATCATCTCGGTGTTCCTTGGTGAGCAGCTTGCCGACGTGTTCTCGCAGATCAAAGGCGGCGGGGCGAAGTCGTCGCTGTCGAAGGGGACGCTGCACGTGGGCGTCGACGTGCTGCCGCCGCTGCCCAAGGACGCGGGGGATCGCAACCGCACCAGCCCGTTCGCGTTCACGGGCAACCGGTTCGAGTTCCGCGCGGTGGGCGCCAACCAGTCGATCGCCGGACCGCTCGTGGCGATGAACACGATCGTGTGCGAAGCGCTTGACGAGTGCGCCACGGAGCTGGAGACGGCGACCGGCGGCGATCCGTCGAAGCTCAACGAGGCCGTGCAGACGTTGCTGCAAACGATCATCGCCGAGGTGGAGCCGATCATCTTCAACGGCGATGGCTACTCGGCCGAGTGGCACGCAGAAGCGGCGAAACGCGGATTGCTCAACCTCAAGACTTCGCCCGAAGCACTGACGCAACTGGCGGAGCCAAAGGTCGAAGAGCTGTTCACCAAGTACGAGGTGCTGTCGAAGCGGGAGCTGGAGAGCCGGCTCGACATTTACTTGGAGCAGTATATCAAGACCGTCGCAGTCGAGGCGAATCTGACGCTGGAGATGGCGCGAACGCTGATCTTCCCGGCGGCGATCCGCTACCAGAACGAGTTGGCCTCGACGTGTGCGAACCTACGGATGCTCGACTACGAGTTCGACACCGACACGCTCGACAAGATGACGGAGCTGGTCAAGTCGTTGCAGGACGGAGTCATGACGCTGGAGAAGATTCTCGCCGACGGTCCCGGGCACAGCCTGCAGGAAGAAGCCAGCTACTTCTGCAAGGAAGCGTGCCCGGCGATGCTGCAGGTGCGGAAATACGCCGACGAGCTGGAAGGCTGGGTGGCCGACGACCTATGGCCGCTGCCGACCTATCAGGAAATGCTGTTCATCAAGTGATCCGCCTCACTTGGTGGCGCATGACGGACGGGCGTCGCACCTCTGGTGCGGCGCTCCGTCCGTTTTGCATTTTGGGGACGAAGCAACCGCGTTGGGGGGCCGCGGGGATTGAAGCATCGAGACGCGTGGCGCCGCGCTCCGCTGCCGCGTCGCGGCTAACGTCGGCGGCGATCCGGTGGGCGATTGGATACAATGTTAGCCGCGACGCGGAGTCTGCGGAGCGGAGCGCTGGACAGCGTTTGAGGCGGCGCGCTCCGCTGCGGCAGACCTTCGCGTCGCGGCTAACGGAGAGAGCAGGATGAACGCGGACGTGAGTTTTCCGGCGCTGGTCGTGCGGCGCGATGCGGCGGGCACGGTGTCGTGCGGCGTCGAGGAGCTGAGCGTTGATCAGTTGCCGCCGGGCGAGGTGCTGATCCAGGTCGCCTGCTCGTCGCTGAACTACAAGGATGCGCTGGCGTGCTCGGCGCATCCGCGGATCGTGACGTCTCTGCCGCATGTGCCGGGGATCGATTGTGCGGGGCGCGTGGCGGAGAGCTCCGCTGAGGAGTTCTGTCCGAGCGACCCGGTACTGGTCACGGGGTACGAACTGGGGGCGCCGCGATGGGGCGGGTTCGCCGGCTATGTGCGCGTGCCGGCGGAGTGGGTCGTGCGGCTGCCGCCCGATTGGACGCCTGAAGATGCGATGACCTACGGCACGGCCGGGTTCACGGCGGCGCAGTGCGTGCAGGCGATTCAGCACCAGGGCATTCAGCCCGACGCCGGCGAGGTGGTGGTCACGGGGGCGACCGGCGGCGTGGGATCGGTTGCGGTGGCTTTGCTCGCGCGGCTGGGGTACGCGGTGGCGGCGGTCACCGGGAAGCCGGAGCAGCAGGATTTGCTGCGGGAGTTGGGCGCGAAACGAATTCTGGGCCGCGAGGAGGTCGACGACCACTCAGAGAAGTCGCTGTTGGAATCTCGGTGGGCGGCGGCGGTCGATACGGTTGGCGGCAACGTGCTAGGGACGCTCCTGCGGAGTACGAAGCACCGGGGGTGCGTGGCAGCGTGCGGACTGGTGGGCGGGACCGACGTGCCGGCGACGGTGTATCCGTTTCTGCTGCGCGGGGTGACGCTCTGCGGGATTGATTCGGCGAAGTGCCCGCGCGAGCCGCGGCTGGCGATCTGGCACAAGCTGGCTACCGAGTGGAAGCTCGATAACTTGGAGCCGCTGCGGCGGGAGATCACGCTGAGCGAAGTCCCCGCGGCCGTGGCGGAGATGCTTGCGGGCAAAGCGGTGGGTCGCACGTTGGTCCGGCCCGTCCGATAAACTTTTCTGATGCACCCAAGACATTTACCACAGAGAGCGCAGAGGTCGCAGAGAAGGATCGAGATATGGACCATTTCAATCCTCTTCTCTGTGTCCTCTGCGCTCTCTGTGGTGAATCCCCTCTGCGCGGAGGAGTTGGTGGATGCCAGTGCGCTCGCGGGGCGGGTGACGATTTATCGGGATGAGTTTGGCGTGGCGCACGTGTTTGGCGCCGATGACGAGGCGACGATCTTCGGGTTTGGGTACGTGCAGGCCGAGGACTTTTTCTGGCAGGTTGAAGACGCCTACATCCTGGCGCTGGGGCGGTACAGCGAGGTGCATGGGCCGCAGGGGCTCAATTCGGATTTGCTCAACCGGGCGTTTGAGATCGTGCCGCGGAGCCGGCGGGATTTTGCGGCGCTCGATCGCACGTCGCAGCGGTTGTACGCGGCGTTCGTCGCGGGCATCAACCGTTATCTGGAGAAGCATCCCGAAGTGCGACCGCGGCTGATTGCGCAGTTCGAGCCGTGGCACGTGTTGGCGTACTATCGGCACGTGGCGCTGGAGCTCACCTTCCGGCTCACAGGGCTGAGCGAGGACTATCTGCCGCGGCGAAATCCGCAGATTTGGGCGGCGACCGGGTCGAACGGCTGGGCGGTGAGCGGCGTGCGCACGGCGAGCGGAGCGCCGATGCTGCTAGCGTCGCCGCACATGCCGTGGTTCGGATTCACGCAGCTCATGGAGGCGCACCTGCACAGCGGGGGTGGCGGCGAGGGAGCGCCGCCGTGGAACTTCATGGGAGCCGCGTTTTACGGCAGCCCGACGCTCGCGCTGGGGCACAACGATCGGTTGGGGTGGACGCTGGTCACCAACAAGCCCGACATTGCCGACTTGTGGGAGGTGCGGTTCACGCATCCGACGGATCGGCTGTCGTACGAGTACGATGGCGGGTGGCGCCAGGCCGAGGAGCGTACGGAGACGATTCGCGTGCGGAAGGCGGGGCGGCCGGAAGACCGGACGTACACATTTCGCAAGACGCATCATGGGCCGGTGGTGCAAAGCGAAGACGGCCAGCGGATGGTGGCCGCGCAGGTGTGCGGATTGTTCGAGTCGGTGCCTTTGCGGCAGTCGCTGCGGATGTTTCGCGCGCGGAATCTGGAAGAATTTCGCACGGCGCTGGCGCCGATGCAGATGCTATTCATGAACCTGATTTACGGCGACAGCGACGGGAACATTTGGTTTTTGTACAACGGACGCGTGCCGCGGCGGAACCCGAAGTTTGACTGGTCGCAGCCGGTCGACGGCGGCAATCCGGCGTCGGAGTGGCTGGGCGTGCACGAGCTGGACGAGCTGCCGCAGGTCCTCAATCCGGCGGCGGGGTTTTTGCAGAACTGCAATTCGACGCCGTGGGAGGTCACGGACGGCGACAATCCTCGCGGCGACGGCTTTCCGCCGTACATGGTGGGCGACGGCGACGTGCGAACGCGGCGATCGCTGCGGTCGCTGGAGATTTTGCGGGGCACTAGCAACATTGGCTTCGACAATTGGAAGCGAGCCGCGTTTGATACGGAGGTGTACTGGGCGCGGCACGAGCTGCCGCGGTACGCAGCGGCGCTGGAGAAGCTTAAAATCGACGCGCCCGCGGCGGCGGCGCGAGTGGCGCCGTATTTAGACCATTTGCTGGCGTGGGACTGCCGAATCACGGCGGAGTCGACCGCGGCGGCGCTCTGTCATGCCTGGTACGAGCTGCTTCACGGGCCCGGCTACCCCGGCGAGGTGATGCGGGCGCAGTTTCGCGACGATGAGGCGGCGCAGCTCAGAGCGCTGGTGCGCGCCGGCGAGACGCTTGAATCGCTGCATGGCGATTGGCGCGTGGCGTACGGGGACGTGTACCGCATGCAGCGGCAGCCGCGCGTGGCGGACCTGATTGACGTGCGGTTCGACGATCGCGCGTTGAGCTTACCGTGCGCCGGCGGGCACGGACCGATGGGCGTGGCGTTTACACAGTACTACGCGCCGAGCATTGTGATTCCGTTTGTCGAGCCGCAGCGGCTGCGATACGGCGTGGCGGGCGCGTCGTATCTGGCGGCGTGGGAGTTTCTGCCCGAAGGCGTGCGCGGCGCCAGCCTCGTGCCGTTCGGCGTCAGCGGGGACGCAGGCTCGCCGCACTCGTTTGACCAGGCGCGGCTTTTTTCCGAGCAGCGAATGAAGCCGGAACGGTTCACCGAGCAACAGGTCATGCGTCACGCGGTGCGGACGTATCAGCCTGGAGACGAATGAATCACGAAAGGCACGAAACCGACGAAAGGGAAGTAAAAGAAACGGGGGGAGAGGAACTCACCAAACACATGTCGTCTTGCGATTGCTGCCGTCTTCTCAATGTCGTTGATTTCGTTCCTTTCGTGGTTCCTCGCTCTGCAACGCCGCTCTATGGCCGGCGTTGGGCGAAGAGCCAGTCCCACACGAGGCGGTTGTCGAAGGTTTCGGTCCAGGAGTTGTGGCCGACGCCTTCGTATTCGGTGTAGATGGGATGGCCGCCGGCGGCGATCAAGGCTTCGATCATGTCGCGGGAGCGCGTGACGGGCACGGCGGGATCGTCGGCGCCGTGGAACGCCCATACGGGCGTTGTGACGAATGCTTTGGCATAAGCGGGATCGCCGCCGCCGCAGATGGGGACGGCCGCGGCAAGTAGATCGGGCTTTCGCTGCAGGATGTCCCACGTGCCGTAACCGCCCATCGAGAGGCCGACGGCGTAGATTCGCGACGCGTCGATGGGGAACTCCTTCTGCAGCGCGTCGAGCAGCTCGAAGACGTGCCGCATCGTTTCGCCGGGATCGGCGGGCATTTCGTGCTTCGTGCGGTCCCACGGGACTTCGACCCACTTCTTCTCGGCGGGGCACTGCGGGGCGACGACGAACGCCGGGTGGCGGCGGCGTAGGCCCTCGTCGGCGAAGTTGCGGCCGCCGTGGATGAGCTGGCGGACATTCTCGTCGCCGCGCTCGCCAGCGCCGTGGAGGAACAGGACGAGCGGATACTTTTGCTGCAGGTCGACTTCGAGCGGCTTGAGCAACCGGTAGCGGAGCGCGCCGCCGTCGTCGGCGGTGAACTCGAGGGCTTCGAAGGCGTCGGCGCCGGGGATCGGCGGGTCGGCGGCGGGTTGTTGGGCGCGGGTCATACGGGCGGCGATGAGTGTGAGAAGCGTCAAGAGGAATTTGGTCGAGTTAGCGGTCGACATGGGACGAGGCGCCTGCAAGGGGAGGAGATGGGAGCGGGCATTTTAGCAGACGGCCCGTGTTGGCGGCATAGTTGGCGGACGGGAGCCTGGGGTATACTGCGGGCGATCAAAGTCTCGTGACCGTGTACCCACCTCGCACTGCTGGGCAAGCCAGCAGTGGCACTCGATCCAAAATGCCTCGATACGTGATCCGACATGGCGTGATGCGCAACTTGGGCGTGTTTGGCACGCGGCAGGGAGAGAACTATGCGCGCGGCCAGCAGGTGATCGCGCGTACGCATCGGGGGCTTGAAGCGGGCGAAGTGCTGTGCGAGGCGACCGATCATGTCGTCGCGAGCATGACCGATCCCAAAAACGGGCAAATCCTCCGCGAGCAGAACGACGACGACGCCCGCGAGCTGCGGCGGCTGTTCGAGCAGGAGCGGCGCGAGCACGAAATCTGCATGGCGCGGATCGCCGAGTTGAGCCTGGCGATGCAATTGGTCGACGTGGAGCGGCTGTACGGCGGCGAGCGGGTGGTCGTGTACTACCTGGCCGAGGAGCGAGTCGACTTTCGCCAGCTCGTCAAGAATCTGGCGAAGGAATTTCAGACGCGCATCGAGATGAAGCAGATCGGCGTGCGGGACGAGGCCAAGCTGCTGGCCGACTACGGCGACTGCGGCAAGCCGGTGTGTTGCAACACGCATTTGTCGGAAATGCCGCCGGTTTCGATGCGGATGGCCAAGTTGCAGAAGGCGACGCTCGATCCCAGCAAGATCTCCGGGCGCTGTGGACGGCTAAAATGCTGCCTGCGGTATGAGTACGATGTGTACCAAGAGCTGCAAAAAGACTTGCCGCCGGTGGGATCGGAGATTATCACGAATAAAGGCAAGGCGCGCGTGTTGGCCCAGGAGATTTTGGCCGGTCAGTTGTTGGTGGAAATGGAAGACATGCGGCGGCTGGCGATCGATGCGGCCGACGTGATGACGGTGCTGAAGCGCGGCGGGTCGCGCGGCAAGCCTCCGCGGCGGCCGGATGACGAGTTCGGGCCGAGCGAACAGAGTCTGAGCGAACAGAGTCTGAGCGAACCAAGCGGCCGTGAACGTCCCCTGAGAGCGGATCGGGCGGACGATGATGTGCCGGACGACGGTGCGCCGGACGATGATGTTCCGGACGACGATTTGAGTGACCTTCAAGATCCCGAGGTCGCCGAACTGGACGGCGACGAACCGCTAGGCGACGAGGCGCCCTGAATCTGTCAGTTCGAGGTCTGCCGAGAAGTCCGGATGCAAGATGTGCAAGCCGGACCCCTTGGCGGACCTCGGGGTGACGCATTCCGCCGCATAGCCGGCAAAAACGCCCCCGGTGCAAAGATCTGCATCCGCCATATAATTGAGTAGAGCCGCCGCCGATCGTCGCCCGCCATGCCGCGGTCGCGACTGGCAGGCTTCGACAGAGAAGACCATGCTCGACCCGAATCATCCGATCGCCGAATTGCTGCGCCACGACCGGCGATACCGCTTCGACGCGTATCTGTTCGTGTTCGAGGCGCTGCGCTACGCCCAGGACAAGATGGGACTGGGCGCCGAAGGCGCGATCGACGCCGATGCGGACGATCCGGACGAGGAAGTCGAACGGCACGTCACCGGGCAGCAACTGTGCGGGGCGATGCGGCGGTACGCTCACGAGCAGTACGGCCGGCTGGCCAAGCAGGTGCTGAACCACTGGGGCGTGACCAGCACGAGCGACTTCGGCGAGATCGTGTACAACCTCATCGAGATCGGCCAGATGAAGTCGCGGCCGGAAGATCGCCGGGAGGATTTTGACGACGTGTTCGACTTCGACGAAGCATTCGAGCACGGCTTTCAGATTTCGGCGGTCGACTCCGAGGAGCCGCGGCAGTGAGTCGCGAAGCTGCGCAGACGCGCGATTCTGGCAAGGCTCCCGGGGCCAAGCGCCGCGACGTCTTGGAAGCGCCCCCTGAGGCGTTGTCCCAGCCACCCTTGCGACGGCCTGGGCAGCTCAAACTTTCTTGTGCGCTGTTGGCGCTGTGGATGCTTTTTCTGGCGGGGATGGCCCTCTGGGGTTGATGCCGACGGGCGGAGGCGTTGCTATACTCACAGGCCGTGTGCGCCGCTGACGTTCTCGCCGGCCGCCGGCATTGGTCGATCTTGTCCTGCGTGGATCACATTCATGAAAGTCGTTCCCCTGGGCGACAAGCTGGTGGTGAAGCGGTTGGAATCCCTGGAGAAGACCGCGGGCGGGATCGTGTTGCCCGATGCGGCGCGCGACAAACCGCAGCAGGGCCGCGTGCTGAGCGTGGGCGACGGCCGGCTGCTGCCGGACGGCACGCGCGCCGCCCACGAAGTGAGCGAAGGGGATCGCGTGGTGTTCAGCAACTATTCGGGGTCGGAAGTGACGATCGACGACCAAGAGCTGCTGATTCTGAGCGCCGACGACGTGCTGGCGATCGTGCGGTAAGGCGCGCCTGTCGGAAAATTCGCTCCCTTCGGCCAAAAAATCGACAGCGGCGCGCGGTTGCCGTCGTGGTGGCGGGGTTGAACAATTGAAGGACGTCGCGCGCACTACAATTGCGCGGCGTCGATTGTTCCGCCGAACGTTGCCCATTATTCGTCGGGGGTCTCCATCATGCGTCGACTGACTGCTTCACTGGTCGTCTTCGTTGTCGCTGGTGTGCAGCTGGCCCGCGGCGTCGCTGAAGAGGTCGACGCCGAGGCGGTCGTCGCACGCGGGATCGCATTTCTTGAGCAGGCGCAGGGCGAGGACGGCTCGTTCAGCCCGCAAGCGGGGCCGGCAGTGACGGCGATTGCAGCGGCGGCGCTGCTGGCGCACGGCCAGACGCCGGACGATCCGGCTGTGGCGCGCGCTCTGGCCTATGTCGAGAAGCACGTTCGTCCCGACGGCGGCGTGTACGCCGACGGATCGAAGTACAAGAACTACGAAACGTCGATCGCGATCATGGCCTTCCACGCGGCCAACGCCGACGGGCGCTACGACGAGCTGCTCAAGCAAGCAGCAGCGTTCATCAAGCAGGAACAGTGGGACGAGGAGGAGAATCTCACCGCCGTCGATCTGGCGTATGGCGGCGCCGGCTACGGCAGCCACAGCCGCCCCGATCTCTCCAACACCTCGTTTCTCATCGATGCGCTGCAGACGCTGGGCACGTCGCCTGAGGATCCGGCGATACAACGGGCGCTGCTCTTCGTGTCCCGGTGTCAGAACTTGCCGACGCAGTACAACACGACGGAGTTCGCCGACAAGAACCCCGACGGCGGATTTTACTACACGATCGCCGCCGGCGGTTCGAGCCAGGCCGGGCCGACCGACGACGGCGGGCTGCGGAGCTACGGATCGATGACTTACGCGGGGCTCAAAAGCATGATCTACGCGGGCGTCGGCAAGGACGACGTGCGCGTCAAGGCGGCGCTCGAATGGATCGGCAAGAACTATGGCCTGAGCGAGAACCCCGGCATGGGGAACGCGGGGCTGTACTACTATTACCACACGTTCGCCAAGTCGCTGGCCGCCGTGGGCGAGCCGAAGCTGGTCGACGCCGCGGGCGTCGCCCACGACTGGAAGCAGGATTTGGCGAGCGCCTTGGCCGCCAGTCAGCAGGCCGATGGAAGCTGGGTCAACGCCAACGCGCGGTGGCTGGAGAATGACCCGAACCTGGTGACTGCGTATGCGCTGCTGGCACTATCGTATTGCAAGTGACGATGGCGCGGAATCGGCGTCGGCGACGCCCCCCACACATTGCTTGTACCGGCGATGGGGTCGCTGGCGTTGTGCAGATCAAGCGGCGCGACGGCGCGGCTTGATCAGGTCGCGGCCCTTGTTTTCGCTCTGGCCGGTAACGCGCTTTTGGATGCCGCGGAATACGGCGAGCGTCACGACGCCCACCAACGCAAGCATCAGCGACGAGGGCTCCCGCAGCGAGACCTGTACGACAGGTTGCGAGGGCTCGAGGGTGATGGCGTGCTGCGAGAACGCGGCCAAGTCGAGCGACTCAAAGGCGCCGGCCGGCTCGAGCGACCATTCAACGGCAGTCGGATGAAGCGGGGACATGGACATTCTCCTCACCCCGATCGTGGCGGGAATCCCTCCTTCGGCCGGCGCCAGCGGCGCCGGGCCTCGATCCTGGCCAACGGTATATCGCCTCGGGGCCCGGTCGATCTAGACCAAAACCGGCGGTTTTGGGGACATGGCGAGCCCGGCGGCCGTGCTAGCACGAGATGGCCGACGCGGTTGGGGTGGCATGGCCTCGGTGGTCCGTCGACGTGGCCATGTGACATGGCGAATCGACATGCCCACGAAGGCGAGGGCATGCCACCCGACCGAAACGGCGGCCGCCGCGTCGTGAAGGGATGAATTGCCCTTCTGCGAGTGCTGGGGTTTTGCTACTTAACGCGCGCCTCGGCGTGCGCGCCGCCGCGATTGCGCGATCTTCTCCCCGAACGAATGGATTCTCGGTATGGACTACACGATCACGCCGACAAAGCCTCGGTCGCTCGTCCGTCGCCTGGCGATGTGGACGACTGCGTTGGGAGTCCTTGGCGGCGGCGGATACGGCGGTTATCGCTACGCTCCGACGCGATGGTTCGACGCGGCGCCCGATCAATCGGCGACCGCAGACGCGAACGTCGAGGCCGCCGCCGAGTCGCCGAGCGATCGACTATTGGCGGCGATGCCCCGGGGCGGCGCTGCGACGAGCTTTGACAACCGGTACGCGGCGCCCATCGACGCGATAGCGGATCGCTATGTCGCAGCGCCAGTGCTGCCGCCGGCGCCGGTAGACGATGAGGAAGTGACGACGCCGCGCAGCGCTTCGGCCGTCGAAACGCCGACCAATCCTTTCGGCGGCAGTCCCGTGGCCAACTACGGCGATCGTTTTGGCGCCCCCGCGCCGCCTGCCGTGGCGCCGTCCACCGAACCGGCAACAACGACGCCCGACGAGACCGTGATCGACGCCGCGGCAGCCGATGCGGCAGCCGTAGACGGCGTTTCTCCGCCGCCGGCGGTGACTGTCATCCCGACGGCCGACTCCGCCGTAGCTCGCGGCCAGGAGCCGGAGAGCTTGAATCCCTTGCGCGGCGCGGCGCAGCGCAGCGATTCGCTGCGCAACGACGAAGCCGCCGACGCCCGATCGGCATTCACCGACGGGGCAACGCCCCCGACAACGCCCGGCACGATCACGATGGCCGGGGCAGAATCGGCGCCGCCCGGCGCGTTGCGGTACGGAGCCGCGGCGGCGGAGCTCGCCGAACCGACGCGTGCTGACGCGGATGCGACCGCGGAACGGCTGACGATTTCGACGCCGGCGCCCACGACCTACGGCGGCGAGAGCGCGTTGGCGCCCGCGCCAAGTGCACCGCCCGCTTACGCTGATGTCATGCCTCCGACGCCGGCTTCGCAACCGCTCGCGACGGCGGCGGGCCAGTTCTCGCCGACGCTCACCGACGCCGATCCCGGCATCACGCCAACGCCGGGGCTGGCTACCGCCGATGGCACGGGCCGGCCTGGGGAGCGGATTCTCGAAGGTTTGCAAACGCCGGCGCTGACGATCCAGAAGCTCGCGCCGCCGGAAATCCAGGTCGGCAAGAAGGCCACGTTCGCGGTTCGCGTGCAGAACAATAGTCAACGCACGGCGCATAACGTGGTGATCGCCGATGAAGTGCCGCTGGGCGCCCAGTTGGTGGGCACGGCGCCGAAGGCGAATGTGTCGGGTTCGCAGGTGCAATGGGATCTCGGCACGCTGAGCGTGGGAGAGGAGCGAATCGTTGAGATGGAGCTGCTGCCCACGGACGAAGGCGAACTCGGCAGCGTGGCCACAGTGACGTTCGCCACGCAGGCTTCGGCCAAGGCGCGGTGCACGCGGCCGCAGATTGCGTTGCGGCTGTCGGCCAATCCGCGGGTGATGATCGGCCAGCAGCAGATTGTGCAGATCGAAGTGACCAACCCCGGCAGCGGCGACGCGACGGGCGTCATGCTGCTGGAAAGCATCCCGCAGGGCGTGAGCCACGAAGCGGGCCCCGCGCTGGAGTTTGAGGTCGGCACATTGCGGCCGGGCGAGACGCGGCGGCTGGAGCTGGTGCTGCAGGCCGACGAGGCAGGGTTGATCGACAACATCATGACGGCCCGCGCCGACGCCAACCTGCAGGTGCAGGCAAACTGCCAGTTCGAGGTGATCGCCCCCGAGCTTAAGGTGACCGTCGACGGCCCGCAGAAACGGTTCCTGGAGCGGCCGGCCACCTACACGGTGAGCGTCGACAACCCGGGCACGGCGTCGGCTCGCGAGGTGCAGCTCGTGACGCAGCTTCCCAAGGGCCTGCAATTCGTCAGCGCCAACAACATGGGCGAGTACGACGCCGCGACGCACAGCGTGTACTGGAGCCTGGCCGAGCTGCCGGCGAATCAGCGCGGGTCGGTCGAGCTGACCGCGCTGCCGGTCGAGGCGGGCGACCACACGCTGCAATTCGCGACTCGGGCGGCCCAGGGGCTCGAGGATCGCGCGGAGGCGCACGTAACGGTCGAGGGCATCGTGGCGCTCACCTTCGAGGTGCAAGGCGACGACGGAGCCATCGAGGTGGGCGGCGAGACCAGCTATCAGATTCGCGTGGTCAACCAGGGCTCGAAGGCGGCGAGCAACGTGCAGGTGGTGGCCGTGATGCCCACCGGGCTGCGAGCCCAATCGGGCCAGGGCGACTCGCGCTATCAGGTGCAGGGCGAGCGCGTGGTGTTCGCGCCGCTGGCGCAACTGGCGCCCAAGGGCGAAGCAACGTTCCAGTTCCGCGCGCAGGGGCTGCGGCCGGGCGATCAGCGGGTAACGCTGCAGGTGACGACCGACGAGGTCCGCGAACCGATCATCGAGGTCGAGAGCACGCAGGTGTACGCGGACGAGTGATCAATCCGCTGCAAGTAACTCCTCAACATGCGCCGCCACGCAGTCGGCGAGGATCGGCGGGTTATAGCCGCCCTCAAGCAGGCTGACGACGCGACCCTTGGCGTGATCGCCGGCGACGGCGAGGACGATTCGCGTAAGCTCGGCATAGTCTTCGACTTCCAGGCCGAGCGAGCCGATCGGGTCCGCGGCGTGGGCGTCGAAGCCGGCGCTCACCAGCACGAGCTGCGGCCTAATGCGGGCGGCGAAGGTCGCCAACTCATCGGCGAACTTCTTAACAAACTCGTTTCGCGGCGTGCCGAAGGGCGTGGGCAGATTGTGCGTCGTGCCGAGACCGGCGCCGGTTCCCGTTTCGTCGGTGGCGCCGCTGCCGGGGTAGAACGGCCAGCGGTGGATCGAGAAGAAGCCCACGCGGCCTTCGTCGTAGAACATGTCTTGCGTGCCGTTGCCGTGGTGGACGTCCCAGTCGACGATGAGCACGCGGTCGAGATCGAACTCGTCGATCGCCACCCGCGCGGCCACGGCGATGTTGCCGAACAGGCAGAAGCCCATCGCTCGATGCCGCAGCGCGTGGTGCCCCGGAGGGCGGATGACGCAGAGGGCCGTGCGGTCCTCGCCGCGGAGCACCCGCTCGACCGCGTCGCACGCGGCGCCGGCGGCGAAGCGGGCCACGTCGAATGACTCGGCCGAGACGACCGTATCGGGATCGAGCCGGCCGCCGCGGCGGCGGGCCAGATCGGCGACGCGGGCGACGTGGGCCGCATCGTGGACGGCGTGGAGCCGCTGCTCGGTGACGGGCTCCCACGCGGGTCGCATGCAGCGGTCGGCCAGTCCGCTGCTGTCCAGCCGCTGGGCGATGTGTTCCAACCGCACGGGCGACTCGGGATGGGCGCCGGTGTCGTGGTCGAGGAATCGGGGGTGAGCGTAGAGAAGGGTCATCGGGTTGCAATCCTCTTTTGAATCTCTCCGGCTCCCTCCCCCTCGTGGGGAGGGCTGGGGAGGGGAGTGAGGCGGGTACAAACGTCGCCCTCGCGTGTCGCATCGCGAGTACCAAACGCTTCACCCCTCCCCTAACCCCTCCCCATCAAGGGGAGGGGAACCGAAGGGAACACTCGCCAGCTTGACATTTGCGAGGGCGGCTGAGTAGTGTGCATTGTGGAGAGGGTGTGCGCCCGGCCTGCTCAAGGGGCCGCCTCGGCCCTCCCCCGGAACATTCGGAGAAGAGACATGGCTCGTCACTCATCCTACCGCCCGTATGCACGGGCATGCCGATCGTCGCACACCTGGCCGGCGGTCGCTGCGCTGGTCGGGCTTCTGTGGGCGTCGTCGCCGGATCGCGCCGCGGCGCAGCGGTACGAGAAGATTCCGCTGAAGATGAACGCGGCTCAGTCCAACCTGCAGTTGGGCAAGGTGACCGCGGCGCTGCGCGATCCGCAGGTGGGCGCGGCAGGGCTCAAGGATATCGACGACTATTTCAAGCAGTACTACTTCCCGATGATGACCGACTTCGCGCCCGCGCCGTTGGGGCAGTTGGTCGAGAATCGTGCGAAGTTATTTCGACAGTTCATCAACGTGCCGCGCGTGTCGCCCACGGCGCAGAAGCATCTGGTCGATCTCACGGCGCAGGCGATGAAGGTCATCGCCAAGGGGCCTAAGTACCATCCCGCGGTGCGGTACAACGCGACGCTCACGCTGGGGCAACTCGACCAGCAAGCGGGGACGACGGGAGCGGGCGGACAACCGCCAATCCCGTTAGCGGCTGCGACGGGCGAGCTCGCGGGTCTGCTCGCAGCGGAGGCCATGCCGTCGCCGGTCAAGGTGGCGGCGCTGGTGGGGCTGGAGCGTCATACGCGGCTAGGGGCCGATCCGCAGTTTGCCGATCCGATCACCAAAGCCGCGTTGGCGGTGATCGCACGCGAAGAGGCGCCGGAAGATGCCTCCGAGGCGGCGTTCAACTGGATGCGTTGCCTGGCAGCGCGGGTGCTGATCAACCAATTCGCTAAGGGCGGCCTAACGCCAGAGGCTCACGACGCGCTGGTGAAGCTCGTGGGAACGAAGGAGATGGAGCTCGACGAGCGGTGCGAAGTTGCCGAGTCGCTCGTGCCGACGATGTACACAGCGGCGCAGGGCGTCGACGCCGAGCCGATGGCTGCGGCACTGGGGCAATTGGCCCGTGATATACTCGCCGCCGAGCGCAAGGCGGCGGAGAAGTATCAGGAAGACGTCCTTGGCGGCAGCAGCGGCGGGTTTGGCGGCGGAGGAGGCTTCGACGGCGGACGCGGTGGATTCGGTGGCCGCGGCGGCGGCGAATACGGTGGTCGGGGCGGCGGATATGGTGGCCGCGGCGGATTCGGCGGCGGGTTCGGCATGGACCCCAACATGAGTCTCGAAAGCCTGGGGCCGCGCTATGAGCGACGCACCATGCTCGACCGCGTCCTGGCGGTCGTCGCCGGCGGAAACGCCGTCGCGGCGGGCGCCTCGGACGAGCTCAAGCAGCGCATCACCGAGCTGACGACCGCCATGAAGGAAGCCGCCGAGAAGGCGGCGAGCAAAGACGCCGTCGACGCGACGGTGGCGAAGATCGTCGTGACGCTGGCCGAGGACGTCGATGCGATTGTCGATGGCTGGGCGGCGAACAATGAAGAGCAGCCCGCGGAGCCCGCCGCGTCGGACGAAGACGCCGCGTTCGGCAACTAACTCCCTCTCACCTTGGGAGAGGGTACTGAAGCCTACGCCTGCACCCGCGATTCAACCGCCCGGCGTTCCATGAGATGCGCCGCAGCCAGGCACGCGACCGCCAAGCTCACGTAGCACACGTCGCCGGCGAGCATCGTGCGGTAGAACGGCAGGGCCTTGGCGTAGCACATGACGAGTCCCGCAAGCGTGGGCTCGTAGAGACTCTTCGACGCCCAGACGGCGAAGTTCGTCACGAGGAAGAACGCCGTCGCGGGAACAAAGCCGCACATGCCCCACAGCGCTGCACGGCGCCAACCCTCGTTGCCGCGGGCCGCGCGCCCCAGCGCCACCGGCAGGACCGCCATGGCAAATACCGACAGCGCAGCAATCCAGTTGTCGTGCGGCGCCAGCAGCGTGTCCGACACGATGAGCATCGTCCACGGCAACAGGATCGCGGGGAGCCAATTGCGGAAATAGTAGCCGCCCAGCGCCGCCACGGCGGCCAATGGCGTGAAGTTCCACGCGGGCTGGGTCCACCGGCCGAGGATGCCGAAGGCCAGCAGGAGGACGAAGACCAGCAGTTCGCGACGGGATTGTTGATTCATAGTCGTCGAATCAGGAATGCGGAGTAGGTCGTACCACCTCAGAATGTCTGATGGCCACAGAATGACCCGCAGGAAACGGTCAATTCTACTCGCCGCGGCGGAATTCCCACAAGACGGCGGCGCCGGGCTGCAAGGGTTGGACCGCGAAGCTCACCTCGCCGCGCTGGCCATCGACGCTGTACAGCCAATATCGGCCTTGGGCGCCTTCATTCCTCACCCCTTCCAGGGAGGTGAGGAACGCCATCTTGCCGTCGCCTTTCTGGGTGAATGCCACGGCGGGGCGAAAGTCGCGCGCCGCTTGCATGAGGTCGCCGATTGTCATGTTCTTGGTCCAGGGCAGCGTGAGCTCGCGGCGGGCGCCGTTGCCGAAGTCGATCGCCAGCGACACGGTCTCGCCTTCGGGGACGGGCGTAGGAGTCCAGTCCTCGTCCGCGTTGGCGGCCTGCGATGCGTGGGGACCGGCGGGAACGTCGACGGGCCGGTTAGCGATCAGAAACCCGGCCACGATGGCCAAAGCGATGAGCAATACTAGTGGGAGTGCGCGATCTCCGCGCGGGGCGACGCCGTTGGGACCGGGCGCTATTGGGCGGGGAGAGTCCGTTTCCATAGAATGCAGCATATCAGCGCGACGACGACTTCGACCAGCAAGGCCAGCGCGGAGCAGTGTCATGGCGGACTCCTCGATTTTTCAGCTTGAGCAGCCGGCGCCCGACGTGGCGGTGCTGTCGATCAACGATCCGCACAAGGGCGCCAACGTGCTTTCGCGGACGGCGCTCGCCGCGTTCGACAAGCTGCTCGCCGATTTGGAGAAGCGCAAGGACCTCGCGGGGCTGGTGATCCGCTCGACCAAGCCCGGCAATTTTATCGCCGGCGCCGACCTGCGGGAGTTCGTCGCGGATTTAGACCAGCCGGCGGAGAAGGTCGCCGCAGTATCGCGGCAGGGGCAACAACTTTTCGCCCGGCTGTCGAAGACGCCGTTCGTCACTGTGGCGGCGATTGACGGAGCGTGCCTCGGCGGCGGAGCGGAACTGGCCGTGTGGTGCGATCGCCGGATCATGGCCGCCAACGAGCAGACGAGCTTCGCGTTTCCCGAGGTGAAGCTGGGGCTGCTGCCCGGCTGGGGCGGGACGGCGCGGACGCCGCGGATCGTGGGGCTGTCGAACGCGGTGGAGCTCATCACGGGCGGCAAGCCGATCGACGCCAAGGCGGCGTATGCGATGGCGCTGGCCGACGTGGCCGACGGTGACGTGCTCGACGCGGCGCTTCGGCTGGTTCGCAACGAGCGCGAGTCGAAGCAGTATCTCGCCGACCGCGAGCGCTGGTCGGGTCCGATCGAAATCAGCGAGACGGAACTCGGATTCCTTGGTGCGACGGCGAGCGCGTACATCCAGGGGCAAACGAAGGGCCACTACCCTGCGCCGCTGGCGGCGCTTGAGGCGATGCTCGGCTCGGCAGGCGTCGACGTGAACGCGGCCTGTGCGATCGAGACGGAGTCGTTCACGCCGCTGTTTGGCTCGCCGATCAATCGTGCGCTGCTCAACGTGTTCTTCTTGCGGGATCTCAACAAAAAACAAACCGGCGCGCCCGGCGGCGCCACGCCGCGCGAGATTCGCTCGGCGAGTGTCGTCGGCGCCGGGATTATGGGTCAGGGGATCGCCGCGGCGAACATCAAGCGCGGCATTCCCGTGGCGCTAGGCGACGTCTCGGCCGAGGCCGTGGGCCGGGGCGTCCATGCGGCGCTGGCCGAGGCGAGTTTCAGCCGCGAGACCAAGGGGTCCGACGTGAAGCGGGCACTGGAGCTCGCGCCGCTGCTCAACGGCACGCTCAGCGACGCGGAAATCGCCGCGGCCGACATCGTCGTCGAGGCGGTGTACGAGAACGCCGAGGCGAAGAAAAAGCTGTACGAGCGACTCGAGCCGCTGCTGGCCAAGCACGCCGTGCTGTGCTCGAACACGTCCACGATTCCGATCGCGGAGCTGGCCGCGGGGTTGGAGCGGCCGGAACAGTTCTGCGGTCTGCATTTCTTCAACCCGGTGCGGCAGATGCCGCTGGTTGAAGTGATTCGCGGCCGGGCGACCAGCGACGACACGGTCGTGACGGCGGTGGCCTACGCCCGGCGGCTGGGCAAGTCGCCGATCGTGGTGAACGACGGGCCGGGGTTCGTCGTCAATCGCGTGCTGCTGCCGTACATGAACGAGGCGCTGCTGCTCCTGGAGGAAGGCGCCACGATCAAGCAGGTCGATCGGGCGGCCACTGCGTTCGGCATGCCGATGGGGCCGATCGCGTTGTACGACACGGTGGGACTCGATGTGGCGGTGCACGCCGGCGGGGTGCTGCAGGCGGCGTTCCCCGATCGCGTGGCGCCGTCGACGATCCTGCCGGCGATGGTTGCGGCGGGACGACTTGGCAAGAAAGTCGGCCGCGGGTTCTTTGACTATGGCGGCAAAAAGAAGGATCGCGGCGAGGAGAACGCGGAGGCCGCGGCGATCATCGCGGCCAACCGCCGCGGCGAGCGGAAATTCCGCGGCGAGGAGATCACGGACCGGCTGTTCCTGCCGATGCTGCTGGAAGCGACACGCGTGCTCGAGGACCACGTGGCGACGAGCGCTCGCGACGTCGATTTGGCGATGATTTTCGGCACGGGCTTCCCGCCGTTCCGCGGGGGCCTCCTGTTCTGGGCCGACGACGTCGGCGCCGCCATGATCATCGAAAAACTGAAACACTATTCTCCGCTGGGCGCACGCTACCAACCGACCGCATTGCTGCTGAGCACCGCTCATGAGAATGGCAAATTCTACGATGAGAGAAAGGATAGGAGACCAACCGCTGACTGACGCTGATGAACGTTAATTTAGTTCTGTAATTAGCGTACATAAGCGTTCATCAGCGGTGAATCTCTATTCATCGAATCTATGAAAACGCCTGTCATTGTTGATTGTTGTCGGACGCCGATTGGGCGCGCCCACTCGGAGCGCGGCGTGTTTCGGGATGTGCGGTCGGACGATCTCGCGGCAACCGTGGTGCGTGCGCTGGTCGAGCACACCGGGATCGATCCGGCGGCGGTGGAAGACGTAGTGCTCGGTTGCACGCAGCAGCAGCGGGAGCAGGGGTTCAACATAGGGCGGATCGTCGGGCTGCTCGCGGGACTGCCATCAACGGCCGCGGGGGCGACGATCAATCGCCTGTGCGGCAGCAGTTTGCAGGCGCTCAACCAGGCGGCCCATGCGATCGCGGCTGGCGCCGAGGATGTGCAGATCGTCGGCGGACTGGAGCACATGCACCACATCGCGATGGACGCGGGGGTCGATTTCAACCCCAAGCTGTTCCGCAGCACGAGCAAAGGCGCCCTGCACATGGGGTTCACGGCCGAGTTCCTCGCCCAGACGCAGGGCATCAGCCGTGAGGCGCAGGACGAGTTCGCGTTGGCGAGCCATCAGAAGGCGACCGCGGCGACGGATGCGGGGGAGTTCGTCGGCGAGATCATCCCTGTGTGGGGCCGCGACGAGGCCGGTGCCCGCGCGCTGATCCGCGAGGACCAGTGCATCCGCCGGGATACGACGCTGGAGGCGCTCGCGTCGCTGGAGCCGGCGTTCATGCCGAAGATTGGCACGGTAACGGCCGGGAACAGCTCGCCGCTGAACGACGGCGCCGCGGCGCTGTTGATGATGAGCGAGGGGCGAGCGAAGGAACTGGGCCTCGCGCCGCGGGTGAAGGTGCTGGCGACGGCGGTCGCCGGCGTCGATCCGGCCGTGATGGGGACCGGACCTGTGCCGGCGACGAAGCTCGCGCTCAAACGCGCCGGGTTGAAGCTCGGCGAAATCGATCTCGTGGAGCTGAACGAAGCGTTCGCCGCCCAGGCGCTGGCGTGCATTCAGATGCTCGATCTTGACCCCGCGAAGGTGAACGTCCGCGGCGGGGCGATTGCCATCGGGCACGCGCTGGGGGCGAGCGGGGCCCGCATCTCCACGACGCTGATCCACGCGATGACGGCCCGCGACGCCGCGCTGGGCCTAGCCACGATGTGCATCGGCATCGGGCAGGGGATCGCCACGGTGTTCGAGCGCGTATGACGGTTAGCGGACGTTGACTCCCCATTTAGCCCTCGGCCGCATCCCCTGAAGAAGTGACCGGGGGCAAAATGTCAGGCGGCGGCGTTGCTTCTCCTGGGGCCGCGCGGCAGAATGCCGCCGGCCGTTTTGTGGCGTATGCTTGTCTTTTCGCGGTCCCAGGGAGCGCAAGCGTTCGATGATCGTCACGAATACCGAACAGGTGGCGGGCTACGTCATCACCGCCGTCAAAGGATTGGTCCAAGGCAACACGGTGCGCACGAAGCACGCGGGGCGCGACATTGCCGCGAGCTTCAAGAACCTCGTCGGCGGCGAGCTGAAGGGTTATACCGAGCTGCTCACTGAGTCGCGGCGGCAGGCGATGGAACGGATGATGGCGCAGGCGCAACAGTTGGGCGCCAACGCAATTGTGAATGTCCGCTTCACGACGAGCGCCGTCACGGCCGGGGCCGCAGAGTTGTATGCGTACGGCACGGCGGTGATTCTCCAGCCGCGCACGCCGGCCGCAACCTGAAGGAGTCCGGCCATGGGAATCTTTATCGCGGCGGGGATCACGGTATTCCTGCTCGCCATTGGCCTGTTCGTGGGAGGCGCCATCGAGCGGAGGCACTTTGCCCATCTCGACGAGCGGGAAGCGCAGAACTCCGGCTTCCTCGTCACGCAGTTGAAATCCTATCCCGGCGCAGTAGCCGGCGACCCGCCGCCGACGATGCTGTGCGGCGAAGCGGTCATCTCGTCCGACTATTTGAAGACTTGGTTGGGCGGCATTCGCAAGATCTTTGGCGGCGAGATGAAGAGCTACCAGTCGCTGCTGGTGCGGGCGCGGCGCGAGGCTCTGCAACGCGTCGTCGAGCAGGCTCGCAGCATGGGATACAACGCCGTGTGCAACGTGCGCTATGCCTCGACCGACATTTCGGGCGCGTCGAAGAGCAGACGGAGGGCCGTCATGGTAACGATCCTGGCCAGCGCCACGGCGTATCACTATCGCCAACCCCAGTCGGCGGCATGAGCTGGTCTGCGCGCGACGACTCGATCGAGAACGAACCGCAATTTCGCGAACGGGCGTTCGAGCTCGATCCCAGCGAGCGCGCGGCGGCCGAGACCCTCAATCGCCGTCCGCTGGAGATCGGCGGCGTCGACGTCGAGCACTCGGTGTGGGACGAACCGACGCTCGCGGCGGATTTGGCCGGGATGCCAGGGGAAGGTCACGTTACCTACGCTCGCTGGCTCGAAGCAAAGATCGCCGCAACGAGCTACGAAACTAGCCTGATGGTAACGGCGGCATTGGTCGTGCTCGCCGGCCCGTGGGGCATTTTCGGCGCGCTGTGGGAAGGCATGTCCGGCGGCGGCGCAGGAGCGGGCTTGTTCGCCGTGGCAGTCATCGGCCCGGTGACCGAAGAGATCATGAAGATCGCCCTCGCGCTGTGGGTCGTCGAGAAGCGACCGTACTTGTTCAAGTCGATCTGGCAGATTCTCGTCGCGGCGGCGGCCGGCGGGCTGCTGTTCGGCGTAATCGAGAACTTGATTTATCTCAACGTGTACATTCCCGACGCGGCGCCGAAGCTGGCGCGATTCCGGTGGACGGTGTGCACGGGGCTGCACCTGAACTGCTCGTTCGTCGCGGGCGTAGGGCTGGCGCGGATTTGGGACCACGCGATGCGGAACCGCACGCCGCCGCAGATTGGCCGCGGCATGCCATGGTTCGCCACGGCGATGCTGGGCCACGGCCTGTACAACCTGGCGGCGACTGTGGCTGAGACGACAGGGTGGCTGAAGCTCGAATGAGCACCCGCCGCGAAAACTCGCAACGCGGTTGATGGCGCGTTACTTCATCCGCAACCGATACACCCAGTGCCCGCGGGCGTGGCGACTGCGCTCGAGCTGATAGGACGCGTCGAGCACGTCGCTGCGCTGATAGCCGTCGGCGTCGGTTTCCGCGACGGCGAAGGCGCCTGATCCGCGACGTTGGATCTGAAAGACCAATTCTTCGTCCCGGGCGTCGATCAACCAGAACTCGCGGACGCCGGCGGCGAAGTAAGCGCGCGGGAGTCGTTGGGTGTCCTTTTTGACGGAGCTGTCGCTGACGATCTCGACGATCAGATCCGGCGCGCCCTCGACTTCAACGAAGCGATCGGGATCGCCGGAAGCCTTGGGAACAAGCGACGCGCGGCCTGAGTCGAACGCGTCGTGCGAGATCACGACGACGTCGGGCTCGGCAGACACGTTGCCAGCAGTGCTGGAGATGCGCGTTTCGGCGATGAGCGTGTGGCCGAAGTCGAGTTCCTCGACCCGATCCGCGATTTCAGCGGCCACGCGGGTCTTCAGTGTGCCGTGGGTAAAGAAATCTTCCGGCGACATGTCGACCTCGATTCGGCCGTCAATGTAGTCGATCCGTCCGCGCTCGGGGAACTCGTCCGACAGCGCCCAGCGGCGAAACTCCGCGAGATCGCGGATCGTCGGGATTTCGATTTCCTGGTCCAGGAGAACGGTGGCCATGGCCGAGACTCCCTACGTGGGCGGTCGTTATCGCCGGTGATTCCATTCTACCCCAGGCCGCGGCTGAGCCAAAGCACCACGGCGCCGCCCGTGAGAACGAGCGACGCCGCGGTTGTGGATTTGAGATTGGTCAGAATGTCGCGTCAGCCGACCTGGCGTCGACGACTCGCGGCAACGATGGCCGTGCCGACGACGCCAAGCAACGCAACCGTCGCAGGCTCAGGCACGATGTGCCGTACCGTGAGCTGCGTGTTAGCGTCGATCGCCGGAATCGCGCCATTGGGCAGCGCGTAGACGTTCGCGTCGGACACGTTGCTGCCCTGGTTTGTCCAAGCGGGAACGACGCCCGCGTTGAACGTGCCGGTGGCGAGGGCGACGCCGCCGGTAAAGGACCCGAGATTGGGATTGCCCATGAACGGGACGAGACCCGGATCGTCGACGTAACTCGACGGAAACGGCCCGCCGATGACGCCGACGTCGAGCGTCTGCTGCGTCAGGGGATCATCGCCCTCGACGATGTTGATCGCCGTGCCGACTGTTCCGAACATCTGGATCTCAAACTGCATCGGCGCGAGGAAGCCGCCGGCGTTGAAGTTGATGTTCGCCAGATACATGTTGGCGGCGGCGAGTCCGCGCTCGTCGGCCTTGCCGACGATGGTCCAGTTTCCGCCGGAATTGGAATCGCCGGGCGTGTTGAAGTCGAGATTGAGACTCAGCGAAACGTTGGCCGCCGGGGCGACCGCCGGGGCCTGCATGGCCGCAGCACAGGCGACCAAAACCACAGTCAAGCGTCGATTCATGAGCGCACCTCTCTCCCGATGAATGGAAATGGGAACGATGGCCGCCGCCCCTGATGGCGAACCGCGCCGTGCGTCCGAAGAGTATGTGGACGCAGAAGGCCGGTTTAGCATACCGAGGGGCCGAGGCCGTGGCAACTTTTTTTTAGGCCGTTATGGACTGGTCACGCGAAATATCGCCCAAGTCCTTGGCTCGCACTCGCTTAAGGCCGATTTGCGGCGCCCGACGTCACATGAATTTCGCGTGAGGATCCTACGAAAACAGGATTCTGCGAAGCCATTGACCGGTAAAACTGGCTTCGCACGCGGCGACCGTCTCTGGCGTGCCGGCGGCCACGACATACCCGCCGGCGGCTCCGCCCTCGGGGCCGAGGTCGATCACCCAGTCGGCGCACCTGATCACTTCGAGATTGTGCTCGATGACCAGCACTGTGTGGCCATGGTCGACAAGTTGCTGCAGCACTTTCAAGAGCCGGCCGACGTCGTCGGTGTGGAGGCCGGTCGTCGGCTCGTCGAGAATGTAGAGCGTGGCGCCGCTGGACGGGCGGCCCAACTCGGCGGCGAGCTTAATCCGCTGAGCCTCGCCGCCGGAGAGCGTGGTGCTGCGCTGGCCGAGCGTAAGGTAGCCCAACCCCACGTCAACGAGGCTCGTGAGCATGCGGTGGATGGGCGGATGGTTCTCGAAGAACGCCGCGGCTTCGTCGATATTCATCGCCAGCACGTCGGCGATCGACTTTTCGCGATAACGCACCGCAAGCGTCTGGCGGTTGAACTGCCGGCCGTGGCACACGGGGCACGTGACGAACAAGTCGGGTAGGAACCGCATTTCGATCCGCTCGACGCCCTGCCCCTGGCAATGCTCGCACCGCCCGCCCTTGGCGTTGAAGCTGAACCGGCTGGCCTTGTAGCCGAGTTGCTTGGCGTGCTTGGCGTCGGCGAAAACGCTGCGGATTTCGTCGAACATGCCGGTGTACGTCGCCGGATTGGAACGCGGGGTGCGGCCGATGGGCGACTGATCGACGTGGATGAGCCGCTCCAGTTTGGCGACGCCGCGGAGCGCTCGGTACGGCCCAGGCCGCGTCGCCGCGCCGTTCAACTTGCGGGCCAGGGCCGCGGCGAGCGTGTCGACGACCAGCGAGCTCTTGCCCGAGCCGCTCACGCCGGTGACGCAGGCGAGTAGTCCGAGCGGGATGTTCACGTCGACGTTCTTGAGGTTGTGGAGCGTGGCGCCTTCGAGCTCCAGCATGCGCGTCTTGGCGACGCGGCGGCGCTCGGCCGGCGGCGCGATGCGCAGGCGGCCGGCGAGGTAGGCGCCCGTGATCGAGTCGTGGTTGTCCGCCACTTCGGCGGGCGTCCCCTCGGCGACGATCTGGCCACCACGATCGCCGGCGCCGGGGCCGACGTCGATCAGCCAGTCGGCGGCGCGGATGATCGCCTCGTCGTGCTCGACCACCAGCACCGTGTTGCCCTGTTGCTGCAGCTCGCGAAGCGACTCGACGAGCCGGGCGTTGTCGCGAGGATGAAGGCCGATTGAGGGTTCGTCGAGAATGTAAAGCACGCCCACCAGGCCGGAGCCGATGCCGGTGGCGAGTCGCACGCGCTGCATCTCGCCGCCGCTGAGCGTGTCGGCCGCGCGGTCGAGCGCGACGTACTCCAGCCCGACGTGCTCCAAGAACTTCAGCCGGCGAACGATCTCGACGGTAAGCGGCGCGCCGATCGGCTGTTGCGACGGCGGGAAGGCGAGCGCGTCGAAGAACTGCTGGGCGCGGTCGATTGGCAGCGCGGTGATTTCCGAAATCGACAATCCGCCGAGTCGGCAGGCGCGGGCCTCGGGCCGAAGGCGTGAGCCCCCGCACGCGGCGCACACGACGGGGCCGCGAAATTCGGCGAGTTTGTCGTGCTTGGCCTCGCGGCCAATGCTCGCGAAGTCCATCTCGAGGTCGGCCAGTAGGCCCGTGAATTTGCCCCCATCGCCGTGGAGAAGCTGCTCGCGGGCGCGTAGGGGCCAGTCGGCCAGCGGCGTGTCCCAATCAACTTTCGCCTGCGTGAGAAACCCCTCCAAGAGCCGGCGCTGCCGGATGCGGGCATCCGCCGACGCGCCGCGCCACGGCGCCACGGCGCCGCCAGCGAGCGACAGGCTGTGGTCCGGCAGCACCAGCTCGGGCACAAACCCTTCGCGCGACGCCAGACCGTCGCATTCCGGGCAGGCGCCGTAGGGGCTGTTGAAGCTGAACGTGCGGGGCTCGATTTCGGCGAGGCTCGTCTTGCAGTCGGGGCACGCGTACTGGGTGTTGTAGACGCGCTCGATCCAGCCGTTTTCTGCCGTGCTTTCGCGCGCGCTCGCTCCATTGGCTTGCGTCTTTGCTTCGGGCGTTTGGTAAGCGATACGCAGCGCTCCGGCGCCATGCTTGAGCGCCAGCCGCACAGACTCCGCGAGGCGATTCTCGATTCCCGGGCGAATGATGACGCGGTCGACCACGGCGTCGATGTCGTGCCGCTGCTGGGCCTTTAGCTCCGGCGCCTGCTCCAGCTCGTAGGTGAGGCCGTCGATTCGCACGCGGACGAAGCCCTCACGGCGAATTTGCTCCAGCACGTCGGCGTGGCGGCCCTTGCGGCCGCGGACCATCGGCGCCAGCAGCATGGCCTTGGTCTGCTCGGGCAGCGCGAGGATCGCCTCCTGGATCGCGGCAGGGGTTTGCTGCGAGATGGGCGTCCCGCACTGCGGACACGCCACGTCGCCGACGCGCGCCATCAACACGCGGAGGAAGTCGTAGATTTCGGTGACGGTCGCCACCGTGCTGCGGGGATTGTTGACGTCGGAGCGCTGGTCGAGCGCGATTGTGGGCAAGAGGCCCTCGATCAGGTCGACGTCGGGCCGCTCCATTTGGTCGAAGAATTGGCGGGCGTAGGAGGAGAGGGTCTCGATGTACTGCCGCTGCCCCTCGGCCAGCAGCGTGTCGAAGGCGAGTGAACTTTTTCCCGATCCGCTGAGTCCTGTGATCACGACGAGCCGCCCGTGGGGAATGTCGAGATCGACGTTCCGCAGGTTGTGCGTGCGCGCGCCGCGGATGCGGAGGGCCTCGGCGGCGGGCGCGGCTGGCGGCGATGGTGCGGCGGTCGACATGGGCGGCGACACTGGCGCGGCATCGCTCGCGATGCCGGCTAACACAGTGGGCGACGTTGAGCTGAGGCCAAACTGGTCAGGCTAACAGGGCCCGCCGGGGGCGGCAAGCATGCGACATGTCGCGGCTTGTGGCGTCGCGGCGCGGCAGGTATCATCAAAGGTTCGATTTTCCGCGACCCCGTCGAGATATCGTTCGCGTATGCGTCACGTCCTTTCCGCCCTGGTGCAAAACGTGCCCGGTGTGCTGGCCCACGTGGCGGGCATGCTGGCCTCGCGAGGTTACAACATTGACAGCCTCGCCGTGGGCGAAACGGAAGACCCCATCCTGTCACGGATGACGTTCGTGGTCGTCGGCGACGACAGCGTGCTGGAGCAGGTGCGCAAGCAGCTCGAGAAGATCGTCACGGTGGTGCGCGTCGACGACGTCAGCTCGCAGGACCACGTCGAGCGCGACTTGATGCTGCTCAAGGTCCGCGCCGCGAGCGATCGCCGCGCCGAGATCCACGAGCTGTGCGAAATCTTCCGCGGCAAGGTGGTCGACGTATCGCCCGAGCAGGTGATCGTCGAAATCTCCGGCCAGGAAAAGAAAATCGAGGCGTTCATCGACCTGATGCGTCCGTTCGGCATTATCGAGCTGGTCCGCACCGGACGCATCGCGATGGTTCGCGGCGTCGATCGATCCGCCAACGGCGCCGGCGTGCGGCGCGTCGCCGGCGCCAATGTGGAACCCTGAATCCTGTCCCCTGACGCCTTCCAATCATGCCCGCCACCATTTACTACGACAAAGACGCCGACCTGAACGCTCTCAAGGGCAAGACCATCGCCATCATTGGCTACGGGTCGCAAGGGCACGCCCATGCCCAGAACCTGCGCGACAGCGGCGTGAAGGTGATCGTCGGCCAACGGCCGGGCGGCGCCAATTACGACCTCGCCAAGAGCCATGGGTTCGCGCCGATGTCGGCGGCCGATGCGGCGAAGGAAGCCGACGTCGTGAACATCCTGCTGCCGGACGAACTGCAGGCCGACGTGTACCGCGCCGACATTCGCGACAACCTGAAGCCCGGCAACGTGCTGATGTGCTCGCACGGGTTCAACATCCATTTCGGCCAAGTGGCGCCCCCCAAGGGCGTCGACGCGCTGCTGGTGGCGCCCAAGGGTCCGGGCCACTTGGTGCGCAGCGAGTTCGTCGCCGGCGGCGGCGTGCCGTGCCTCATCGCCATGGATGACAAGGCCAGCGACGCGACGCTCAAAATCGGCTTGGCGTACGCCAAGGGCATCGGCGGGACGCGGGCCGGGGTGATCCGCACGACGTTCGCTGAGGAGACAGAGACCGACCTGTTCGGCGAACAGGCCGTGCTGTGCGGCGGCGCTTCGGCGCTGGTCAAGGCGGGGTTCGAGACGCTGGTCGAAGCGGGCTACCAGCCCGAGATGGCGTACTTCGAATGCATGCACGAGCTGAAACTGATCGTCGACCTGTTCTACCAGGGGGGCCTCAGCTACATGCGCTACAGCATTAGCAACACGGCCGAGTACGGCGACTACACGCGCGGCCCGCGGATCGTGACCGACGAGACGAAGGCCGAGATGAAGCGAATCCTCGAAGAGATCCGCAGCGGCCAGTTTGCTCGCGAATGGATTCTGGAGAACAAGGCGGGGGCGCCCGCGTTCAAGGCCACGCGTCGCCGCGAGCGGCAGCATCCCGTGGAGCAAGTCGGCAAGGAGCTCCGGCGAATGATGTCGTGGATCAAGGAAAAGGAAGTCGAGTGAAGTTGCTCGCTTCGCTTGCGGTTTAGCCGCGTTGCGCAGCAGGGCGCGAAGGCGAAGATGGAAGATTGAGGATGGCCGCGAACGGGGCTCACCGCCGTTCGACGGATCGTTCGCCGGTGGGCGGATGCAGGAGCATCCGCTGGGCGGTGGACCACGCCAGGAGGGCGGTCGCGGCGCCGATGGCGGCGGCGGCAAGATCGCTGTGGGGGAGGCTGCTCGCCCCCGCGCCGATCCAGCTGTTGGCCAGTCCTCCCAGCAGCGCCCCCAGGACCCCCACCGCCACGCTGCTGGTCAGGGTGGCCCATCGAGCGCGCCCCCGAATCAAGCGGCTGGCGACCAGCCCGGCCAGCGTGCCCACCCACAGACAATGCAGAAATACCATCGCATCCACCTGGAAGAGGCCTCTTCAGTCGATACTGACGTGGGTTCCTCTGCAATCGCGGCGCCAAATGGGTGGGACGCGGCGCGCGAGCGATGGCGCAAATCCTGCGCTGAGCGGTGTTTATGTAGCCCGGGACGAGTGGCGCCGCGTGGCCCTGAGCAGGGTTTCGCATCCGGGAGCGCGCCGCGTGATTGACGGCGCATGTCGCCAATCGGCCGCAGGGTGCGCCGTTTTATTGGCGTTCGTTGTCGGAGCCACTTAATATGGAGTCTTCTGGAACGATTGGATGTGGCAATCCCGTGTCGGTGGCGATTCTCGAGTCGGCAATTCAGCGAAGGCATTACGCACCATGGCCAGTTTCTCGGGCCAGGGCATGGCGGTCCCGGGCATCGTTGCCGCCAGGAGGGCCCGAAGTCGCGGCGCAGGCCGGAGCCTGGGACACTGGGCGGCGATCTTGCTCGTGGCTCTGCCGATCAAGGCGGCCCCCGCGGCCACGTTTGCGACGATGGGGGGCGAGCTGGAGATTCGCGCGGGGAGCAAGTCTCCCTTGTCGACGCCAGCCGTCGTGGGTTCGGTCAGCTTGATCGACACCGATTTCGCCAGCGGTTTCCATGTGGCGACGGCCAGTCTGATTTCCAGCGTCTCGGGCGGCAACCGGTTCTCGTTCTCTGCAACAGCGACGAGCACGACGAACATGACCGCGCCGGTCGATCAGTTCAACGCCACGGCGACGATTCTCTTCGAGCAGCAATTCACGACGCTCGTCCCGCAATGGCTCGAGCTGTCAGCCCGCGTGACTAGCCCGCCGGCCGATCTGGGGGTCGACGCGGTGCTCACCGTCACGCGGGCCGGACAGGGCGCCCCGGCGTTTGAGCTTGGCCACACGGGCAGCGGGCCGGTCACGGTGAGCGGGCGTTTTCCCGCGGGCGTTTACACCGTGATGGGATCGATCGACACAAGGGCGGCGACGATTGGGACTCATTCCGGCGTGATCGACGGGTCGATCCTGATCGCCGAGCTGGGCGACTTCAACGGCAACGGGACCGTCGACGGCGGCGACTTGCCGACGTGGCGGGCTGGCTTCGGCTCGCTGACCGGCACGTTCGCCAGCGGCAATCTGGACGGCGACGGCGACACCGACGGGGCCGACTTTCTGCTCTGGCAGAAGCAGCTGGGGACGAGCACCCTGGTCGAGTCCGCCGCAGCGTCGATTCCCGAGCCGGCGAGCGGCGTCCTCGGCGTCGGCGGCCTGGTTGTTGCCGCACGCTACTGCCGCACGCGGCGCTCCGCGGCGCGGCGCGATTCGGCGTCCCCGGCCAGGTAGAGCGCGACGCCGCTCTCCTTTTCGGCCCACACCTTCTGCTGTTTGATCCACAGCACCTTCTGCTCGCCTGAAGCGCGGCACGTGACCCGCACCGCGTCGCCGCGCCACGTGGCCGGCACGATGAAGGCGACCGTCAGTTCATGCACGCCTTCGAGCGACGTCTGCGGCGACGGCCGGAGCGTGAAGAACACGCCGTACTCGTGGTCGATCGTGCCGCTGGCGATGACCACCTGCTGCGGCGGCACGCGAATTTGCTTTTCGGTCACCACTTCGCGGTTGCCCTTGGCGGCGTTGATCGAGGGCGTCACGTGGGCGACGACGTCGCCGATGCAAGCCGGCAACTCGCCGCCGAGCGACGCGCCGAACTCGCTCGTCGATTCGATCGTCTTTGTCCATTCGATGTTGTCGGCCAGACCGCTTTCCAATCGCGTGCTCGGCGAGAAGTCGAACACCCGCAAGCGATGGTCGGCGTCGCTGATCTCCACGCGAATCGACTCGACGGCCGACATGCTCCCCGAGGCGAGCGAGACTGACAGCCGCAGCGTGCATTCGACAATCCGTTTGTCGGGATACGCGTCGGCGTAGTCGGTGGGCGTCACGTCGCGGCACTCGAGCGTGCGGCCAAAGTCGAAGGCCAGCGCTGGCTCATCGGCCACAGCGCGATTGGCGGAAGAGAACGACGATGCAACGCAAACAAGCGTCGCAATGAACAAACGGCGAGCGGCGAACTCTGCGAGTCGCATGGGAAGGCTCCTGCTTCCAGAGCGTACCAGGGGCCGACGTCATTGCGACTCCCGACGCGTCACCGCCCGCCTTCCTAATGCGGGGCTATCCCTATTCGGTCTGACAATTCTACGCACCAGCCGCGCGGCGAGTTCAAGGTTCTACGAGATGACGAAGCAAGCACGACCGAGCCGAACAGCGACTTGCGGGGTTGTAACGAGCGCGACGACGCCCTTGCTGGCACTGCCCGTGAGGGTCCGGTAACATGGAACGCCTGCAAGGGAGTGTGCGTTGTGCGGCCAGCGATTGGCCAGTTCTTGCTGCAACATTCTGCCTGTGGAGATCACCATGTCTCACGAGACGAAGCCTCACGATGCAATCGCCGTCACGGGAGCCGAGGCGCTTGATCGCCGCACGTTCTTGGGCCGCTCGGCCGTGACCGTCGCGGCTGCCGGCGCCGCCGCGACGTTGCTGGCGCCGGCGCAGCGCGCCGCGGCGCAGGTTCCGCCGGCGTACACGCTGCCGAAGCTGCCGTACGACTACGCGGCGCTGGAGCCGCACATCGACGCCGAGACGATGATGATCCATCACGACAAGCATCACGCGGCGTACATCGAGAAGCTGCTCGCGGCCCTGCAGACGCATCCGGAGCTATTGGCCAAGTCGCCGACGGATTTGATTTCCGACTTGAGCGCCGTGCCCGAGGACATTCGCACGGCCGTGCAGAACAACGGCGGCGGACATGTGAACCACACGTTCTTTTGGACGATCATGGGCCCTAAGAAAGGTGGCGAGCCAAAGGGCGAGCTTGCCGCGGCGATCAAAAGCACGTTCGGCGATTTCACCAAGTTTCAGGAGCAGCTCGCCGCGGCCGCGGCCGGGCGATTCGGCAGCGGCTGGGCCTGGCTCGTCAAGAGCGGCGACGGTTTGGAGATCATGAGCACGGCCAACCAGGACAGCCCGTTGTCGATGGGCAAGAAGCCGATCATCGGCGTCGACGTGTGGGAGCACGCCTACTATCTGAAGTACCGCAACGTGCGGCCCGACTACGTGAAGAATTGGTGGAGCGTGGTCAACTGGGACCAGGCGGCAGAGAACTTCGCGGCGTAGCCGTCGTCGATGAATTTCACCGCAGAGGTCGCGGAGCAATCCGTGACCTTTGTTTTTTTCTGGTTTTTCTGTTTCTCTGCGATCTCTGCGCCCCCTGCGGTAATACGACTAGGCCGTCGCGAATTTGAGTTCGAGGTCGAACTGCTGCTGGTCGTCGGTTTCGAAGGCGCCGAGCGACGGGCTGTAGCTGCGGACGCGGATTGTGCGGTCGTCGGGCAGGAATTCGACGAGCCGCAAGAAGCCCTCGCCGCCTTCGTGGTTCATCTGGTAGTTGGCCAGGAGCTGGTGGACCATGTTGCCGTGGTCGCCGCGGCTGGCGAGTCGCGCGGCGCCGTCCTCCAGCACATGACCGTTGAGCGTAAGCACGAAGCCCGGATGGCGCCGCACGAGCTTCTCCCACAATTCCTGCCCGTCGTTGACGCCGCCCGGCAGCTTCGCTGTGCCGTAGGTGTGGGGATTCCACGATTGCTTGTCGCCGCGGGTCTGCCAGTCGTAGCGAGTTTCGTCGTAGTACATGTAGGCATGCGTGAGCAGGATCACGCGATGCTTGGGAAATTGTTCAACGACGCGATCGGCCCAGGCAACCGTCTCGTCGCGTGGGCCCCACTCGAGAGCGAGAATGAGGTAGTCGTGGCCGCCCGCTTGAAACGTGTGATAGCTGTTCTCCAAGCGGTCGTCCTCCATGAGTCCGCCGAACGTGGGCCACTTGGCATGCTCGGCGGCTGAGAAGTACTCGTTGAAGTAGGTCTCACGATCCGTCGCATTGCCGCCGGGGCCGTAGTCGTGGTTGCCGGGGACGATCGCATAGGGAACCACGCCGTCGAGCCGCTTCATCGCCGCGCGGGCGACTTCCCACTGCTCGCGGCCGTTGTTGTTCACGACGTCGCCTTCGTGGAGCACGTACTTGATGTTGAGCCGCTCGGCGTTCGTGGCGATCCACTCCGTCTGAGCGTGAAAGTGGTCGTGCCATGTCTCCGTGTACATCTGCGTGTCGGGCAGCACGACAAGCATGAAGGCGTTGGGGTCGGAGAGCTCAACGGGCTTCGCCGCGGCCTGATCGTCGTTCTCGTCGAGTTTCAGCAGCTCGACCTTGCGGAACTCGACCGGGTGGCTTTCGGCCTGCAGCGAGATCGTGCCGCCGGTGATCATCTTGGCCGCGCCGCCGTCGAGCATGGCCTTCGCGTCGGGATCTCGCTCGTCGAGCTGCGGCTCGCTGTATTCGAGGACCGTCTTGCCGTTGATCTTGTGTTGGATGAGCTTGCCGCCGTGGACCTCGACCTCGGCGGTAACCCACTGGTCCCCGTGGAACGTGTCGCTCGTGCTGTTGGTGCAGTGGTCGGTGTGGAGCTTACCCTGGTAGACGACGTTGGTGCCCGGCGTGCAGAGGTTGCCGGTGCTGCGCGGATCGGTTCCATTGCCGCCGAGAAACTGGACCTCGATGCACACCGGAAAGTCCTGGTCTTTGCGGATGGTCTCGGGAGCTTGCCCGTGGATCATGACGCCGCTGTTACGCAGGGCCCAATCGGGCCCGCCTGGCACCTGATCGCCGACGAAGCGGTACTCGATCCGCAAGCGATAGTGCGAGAACGGCTCTTTGTAGAACAGGTGGCCGAAGCGGCCGCGGTAGGGGCCTTCGTACTTGTCGAACCGCACCTTGAGGATGCCATCTTCGACGCGGAACGTGTCGCCGTAGTTCTCGCCGAACTCGTAGCCCTTGATCTTGGGCGTCCAACCGGCGAGATCCTTGCCGTTGAAGAGCTGAATCCACTCGCCGTTCGCGGCGGCCTCTTGAGCGTGCACGGCGGCGCTGAGCGCCGAGAGAGCGGCTGGGGCCAGGGCGGCGTGAACCAGGAAGTGGCGGCGATCCATGGCAGGGTTCCCCGGGTGGATGAGCGTTACTGGACGTCGTGCGATTATCTTAAACCCGCGGACGGCGGCCAGATAGCGTCATCGCGCCGGGCTTCCAGGCTGGCCCCTGAGCGGATGGCCGGCTGGAAACTCGCGGGCGGTCGATTCTGCCCGTAAAGCGCCCTCAACGGCGCATCGCCCACACGGCCCAATGAAGCGACTCCCTCGGGCGGTGTCTCAACCAATCCGACCGCGCCGCTGGTTGGCGCAACGTTGAGCCGCGAGTGCCAACAAGCTGGCCGACAACAGCGAACATCCCGAGGGCTCGGGAATGGCGAGTGCGGCACGACAGGTGTCGCTAATCCATTGCTGGTATCGGGCCGTTTGCACATCCCACCATTTGTCACCAGGTCGAACAATCATGTTTCCGTCACTCACGCGGGTCTCGCTTTCCGAGTGAACGCCGACCACCAGCCAATCGTCGCCCAATTGCTGGAGCGACGGCCCGCCCGAGTCGCTGTTGAGAAAATGGGACTGGCCGGAAACGACGTTGGGTCGATCATTGCCGAGCTTGAAGTCCAAATCGCCCTGAATCGCTTGGTATGTGTATGCGACCCCGTTGGTCTTGCCGGGAGGCGTCGTGTGAACTGGCTCAATTGCGTCTGGGTCGTTGAATCCGATCGCGAGTTTGCCGTACTCGGAGACCACATTGTAGAAGGGGTCGATCGTGTTGGTGACTCGGCCGGAGTGCCCATAGCCAGCTTGGTAGAAGAGATCCTCAGCGACGCCGCCGATCTTTGGCAAGGGCTCGAGCAGTTCGGGCAGGATGATGAAATTCTCAAAACTGAAGGCAAGAATAGCGAGGTCGACGGGCTTGCCGTCGACGGTCGGACCTTGGATATATCGTGACTTGTCGCCGGTGATGAGCGACATCATGCCGTCGTCGCGCACAAAGCCGATTCTCCAGCGCGACCGACGCGCATCCTGTCGCGGTCGAACGACGTGATCGGCGGTGAGGACGCAGATGGCGCCCCCCTTTCGCTCGTTCTGAGGATCGTTGCGTCGGATGCCAATGATCGTGCCGGTGCCCAAGCGAGTCACTTCCGTCGTTTGGGTCTCGAAATTGAGTTCTACCCCGACGATGGCGTTCAGCGTGCGCTTGGGCAGGACGGGGTTTTTCGTGGGATTGGCGGCCGTGTCGCCTTCCAGCCACCGCGCCAGCGACAGCGCCTCGAGCGGCGCGCACCAAACGCAGGTCAGCGTCGCGAAGAACGCGCCCGCGCGCAAGCCGTTGGATAGTGACTTCATGAGAACTCCTCCTCGTGCCAGAAGTGCGGCAAACGCTGGCGTTATATTCCCCAATTGCCAGGACAGTCAATGTTTTTGCGCTCCGCGGGAGAGAATTGCATTTGTATCACTGGCTGATCATCCGTCCGTGCGGATTGGAACGTGAGTCAAACGGAGTCCCCGGCGAGAGCGCCCGTGCTGAAGGCGGCTTGAAAGTTGTAACCCCCGATGGGGCCGTCGAGGTCGAGAATCTCGCCCGCGATGTAGAGATTGGGAACGAGCTTGCTCTGCATCGTCCGGGAGTCGACTTCATCGAGCGCGACGCCGCCGGCGGTGACCTCGGCTTTCTTGAAGCCCAGCGAACCTGTGATGGGGATGGCGGTGGATTTGATCGCCTCGACGAGCGTCGCCCGTTGGCCGCGGGCGAGTTCGGCGACGCGCTGCTCGGCGGGGATGCCGGCGCGGGCCAGAAGGGCGTCAGCCAGTCGTCGCGGAATCCATTCGGCGACGATTCCTGCCACCACCTTCTTGCCGGCCTGAGCCGCGTCAGCGGCCAGGCGCGCCGCGATCTCGCTCTCGTTCAATCCCGGCACGAAGTCGCACACCGCGAGCCATCGCGTCGCGTTCGGGCGCTCGGTGACAATGCGGCTGAGATCCATCACCACAGGGCCGGAAAGACCGAAATGGGTGAAGAGGAAGGAACCGCGGCGCTCATTCCCCCTCCCTTGAAGGGAGGGGATAGGGGAGGGATTCCCGGCCGTTGCACGACAAACAGCAGTGGTCTTTTTCGAGCTTGCGGCGTCAGCCGACCCTCCCCTAGCCCCTCCCTGCAAGGGAGGGGGATGCAGGTCGCCTTCGGCGACCAATTGGACTCGCACATCGGGGACGGTGACGCCGCGGAGGTCGGCGATCCAGCGCTCCGGCGACGTGAGCGGCACGAGCGCGGGCCGCGGCGGGACGATCGTGTGGCCGAGCGACTTGGCCCATGCGTATCCGTCGCCGATCGTGCCGCAGCCGGGGTACGATTGGCCGCCGACGGTGAGGATCACCTTGGCGGCGTGCAGCAGCCGGCGCGCGGTGCGGACGGCGAAACCGTCGCCGTGTCGTTCGATGCTGACGGCTGCTTCGTCGAGTGCAAGCTCCGCCCCGCTGCCAGCGAGCATCTGCTGCAGGGCCTGCAACACGTCAATCGCGCGATCGCTCACCGGAAACACCTTGCCGCCCGGTTCGACCTTCGTGGCGACGCCTTCGGCGTTGAACATCGCGACCAGTTCGTCAGGCCCGAACGCTGCAAGGGCCGAATGCAAAAACGGCCCTTGCTGGCCGAACGCCGCGACGATGCCGCGGCGGTCGGTGGCGTGCGTGAGATTGCACCGCGTGCCGCCGGACATGAGGATCTTCACGCCCGGCTTGCGATTCTTCTCGACGAGCAGCGTACGTCGGCCGCGCTCGGCGGCGCGGGTCGCGGCCAACAGGCCCGCGGCGCCGGCGCCGATCACGATCACGTCGTACTGGTGCTCGTCGGCCATGGCCGCAGCTTACGCGGATTGGAGTTTCGGAGAAACTCCCGAGCGCGGTTAGCGCGGCGAGCGGCCGGCGCCTTGCGGGCGACGGCGACGACGCGAGCCGCCCGACTTGGCGGCTGCAGGCTGACCGCTGCGGGCGCGGCCGTTACCACCCTGACGCCCGTCGGTGCGGCGACCATTGCCGCCGCGGCGATGGCCTGAACGGGGCGCGGCCGCTTGCCGCTCGCTGCCGGCGTCGACGACCTGGCCGGCCATCGCGAAGTCGCCGTGATCGGCGGCGGGGTCAATTCGGCGGCGGGTGAGCCGCTCGATCGACCGCAGATGGCCCACCTCCTCGACCGAGCAGAACGACACCGCCACGCCCGTGGTGCCAGCGCGGCCGGTGCGGCCGATGCGGTGCACGTAGGTCTCCGGCTCGTTTGGCAGGTCGTAGTTCACGACATGCGAGATGCCGGCGACGTCGATGCCGCGGGCCGCGATGTCGGTGGCCACCAGCACCGGCGGGCGCGTCGATTTGAACTGGGCCAGCGCCCGTTCGCGCTGCGACTGGCTCTTGTTGCCGTGGATCGCCGCCGCGAAGATGCGGCTTTTGCTCAGCTCCTTCACGATCTTGTCGGCGCCGTGCTTGGTGCGGGCGAACACGAGCGTGCGGGTGCTGGGCGTCTTTTCGAGCCACTCGCGGAGCAGCTTCGCCTTGCTGCGCTTCTCGACGAAGTAAACGGCCTGCTCGATAAGCTCGACGGTCGACGCGACGGGCGTCACCGACACGCTGACCGGGTCGACGAGCCATTGGCTGGCGAGTTGGCGGATTTCCGCCGGCATCGTGGCCGAGAACATGAGCGTCTGCCGCTCGCGGGGCACGCGGGCGACAATGCGGCGCAGGTCGGGGATGAATCCCATGTCGAGCATGCGGTCGGCTTCGTCAAGGATCAGGATTTCGACGTGGCCGAGGTCGACGTGGCCCTGCTCCATGAGGTCGAGCAGCCGGCCGGGCGTCGCAATGATGGCGTCCACTCCATGCTGTAGGGCTCGCACCTGGTTCTGTTGCGAGACGCCGCCATAGATCACCGCGTAGCGGAGCGGCGTGTTCTTGCCGTAGGCGGCGAAGCTATCGGCGATCTGGGCGCACAGCTCGCGCGTGGGGGCGAGGACTAGGGTTCGCGTCTTGCGTTTGGACGCGCCGCGGGTGTTGCGACGCTCCGGTTCTTGGGGTTGGTCGGCGCTCGCCGTTTTGCCGCGGGCGATCGAGTCGAGCAGACGGTGGATTGTGGGCAGCGCGAACGCGGCGGTCTTGCCGGTGCCGGTTTGGGCGCAGCCCACCAGGTCGCGGCCGGCCAGGATCGGCGGGATGGCGTCGCGCTGAATGGGCGTCGCCGTCACGTAGCCCTTGGCGGCGACGGCGTCGAGCAAGGCGGGATGGAGAGCGAGGTCTGCGAACTTCATCAAACTTCCTATTCTGTGTGAATCGGATTCACCACAGAGGACACAGAGAGCACGGAGGAAGAATGAACTGGCTTTCCAATGCCTTTCGTTCTTTCTCTGTGAACTCTGTGACCTCGGTGGTGAACGTATGGAATTGGAGCGCGGCCCAGTTGCTGCGCTCAACTTGTTGACGGACGGCGAGCGCGGCGGTTGCGCGAAGCAGGGCCGCGGGCGATGCGCGTCAACGAAACTGCCACGAGGGGCAAGAGAATCAGTCGCGGTCGAAGGCGGGAGCCGTTGGCGAGCCTGGTCAGCTTGGTAAGCCCAGTCAGCTCGTACGGCCGTGCGCGACAATCGAAATCGAATGACCCGGCCGAGCCCTATAGGAAAGGCTGCGAGGCCGGTCTCGCACCTGAGTGTTACGCCAACTATAGCCTGTGAGCGGCGCAAGTCAATGGCAGTCGGGGATTTAGCGCGAATGGCTGAAGCGACCGCTCCGCACAGGGCAGTTACGACACCAGTAGTTCCGTCGACACCCGGCCGTGTTTGAGGAACACGGCAAGCGGGTAAAGGACGCCCAGCGCGGGGGCTGGGTCGTGCCAGGACCATACGTCGGACACCGCCTGGGCATTGTCGGTCAGCAGCGTGTGCGCGTGCTCCCAGCGCTGTTTCACGTCGATGCCGGCGGTGAGGTTCTTGAAGAGCCCGCCGACCGCGCGCAACCGATGGCCCTGCGCGGCGTCGGCGTGAAGTTGTTTGAAGGCTTCCTTCAAGCAGTTGAGACGGAGGTCGTCCTCCGCGATTTCAGCGAGCATCGCCAGCGTCGAGACGACCGGCGTCTCGGTCTTCACCGTCGAATCGTGCGGCGCCACCGCCGCCACGGTCCCGTCGACGGCGAGGCGGTACAACAGATACGGATAGTCCCATCCGGAAGCGACCGACTGCGGCAGCCCGCCCCAGAACCGCGGGTTCACTTCGATCAGTAGCGGCTGCGCTTCGCCGCCGGTCCAGCGGAAGTCGACTT
>JBIOVA010000109.1:0-11415 GCA_044867485.1 Lacipirellulaceae bacterium
GGCGACGATGTCGTTGACCAGCGAGCTCTTGCCGCTGCCCGAGACGCCGGTGACGCAGACGAAGGCGCCAAGCGGGACGTCGACGGTGATGTTTTTGAGGTTGTTGTGCCTCGCTCCCACGATGCGCAACACATTCGATCCGGTCCTCTCCCCTGGACGGGGAGGGTTAGGGAGGGGAGATGAAGTACGAGTGGGCAATCCATTGGCGGGGCTTCCCCCCTCCCCATCTCTCCCCGCCAGGGGGAGGGAGCCGGAGGGAATTCTGCGCTGCGCCGGGACGCTGATCCGGCGTTTGCCGCTGAGAAATGCCCCCGTGACGCTTTCGCGCTTCTTGGCGATCTCGTCCGCCGTGCCTTCGCCGACGACGCGGCCGCCGCGCACGCCCGGGCCGGGGCCGAAGTCGATGATGTGGTCGGCGGCCCGCATCGTGTCTTCGTCGTGTTCGACGACGACGACCGTGTTCCCCAGGTCGCGCAGCCGCTGGAGCGTGCCCAACAGCCGTTCGTTGTCGCGGGGGTGCAGACCGATCGACGGCTCGTCGAGGATGTAGAGCACGCCGACCAGGCCGCAGCCGACCTGTCCCGCGAGGCGGATGCGCTGCGACTCGCCGCCGGAGAGCGTGGGGGCCGTGCGGGCGAGGTTGAGGTAGTCGAGGCCCACATTTGTGAGAAAGCCCAACCGGCCGCGGATTTCTTTGAGGGCTTCGTGGGCAATGCGCTGCTGCGTGTCGTCGAGAATCAGTGCGTTGAAAAACCGCTCCGCGTCGGCGACCGGCAGTCGGCACACTTCGGGGAGCGTGCGGCTGGGATGGTCGGCGAAGTCGGCGTGGGCGGTGGTGACGCGCACCGCGCACGCCTGCGGATTGAGTCGGCGGCCCTCGCAGTCGGGGCAGCCGATGACGTTCATGTACGCTTCGAGCTTGTTGATGAGCGACTTCGCCTTGGCGTTGCGGTACTTGTCGAGCAGTTCGGGGATGATGCCGTCGAACGTGCCGCCGTACTTCTGCGAATTCTTGCCGGCCCGCCAAGTAAAGGTGATGTGCTCGTCGCCCGTGCCCCAGAGCCAGATGCGGCGCTGGTCTTCGGTGAGCTCGCCCCAGGGGGTTTCGAGCAGATGGCCGTCGCCGAGGCCGAGCTTGCGGTCCATCGTTTCGGCGACGCCGGCGTAGATGTGGCGTTTCCAGCGACCAAGCTCGGCCCAGGGGCCGATGAGCTCGATGGCGCCCGTGGCGAAGGATTTGGTCGAGTCGGGGGCGAGCTTCGCGGGATCGAAGCTGAACATTTCGCCGAGCCCATCGCACGAGAGGCACATGCCCTGCGGGCTGTTGAAGCTGAAGAGTTGTGGCGTGGGCGGTTGAAAGCTGAGGCCGCAGGCGTTGCAGGCGTAGTCGGCGCTGAGGACGAGGTCTCCGGGGACGCCTCCGGCGACTTTCCCCTTTTGTCGTCGCTGGGATCGGGCGCCGCTGTCGGATTCGTTTGACAAAAGGGGACTGTTCCCCTCGGCGGCGTCGGTTGAGTCGGCGGCGGCGTTCTTGGCGCCTCGCTCCGCTGCCGCGTCGCGGCTAACGCTTGCGGGCAGGCCAACGTCGGATTCCAGCGCGACGATGAGGTTGCCTTCGCCCAGTTTTAGGGCGAGCTCGACGGCTTCGGCCAGGCGGGTGCGCACGCCCGGACCGGCGACGAGGCGGTCGACGACCACCTCGATGTCGTGCCGCATCTGGCGGTCGAGCGAGAGGTCGTCGGTGAGCTGCACGACGCGGCCGTCGACTCGTGCACGGACGAAACCCTGCTTGAGCAGGTCCTCGAACAAGTCCTTGAACTCGCCCTTCTGCCGGCGCACGATCGGGGCGAGTACCGCGAACTTCGTCTTCGTAGACAGCGCCTCGATGCGACCGATGATCTGCTCGCGACTTTGGGCGGTGATCGGCTGCCCGCACTGCGGGCAATGGCCCTGTCCTACACGGGCGTAGAGGACGCGGAGGAAATCGTAGATCTCGGTGATCGTGCCGACCGTCGATCGCGGGTTGTTGCCGGACGACTTTTGCGAGATTGAGATCGACGGCGAGAGGCCGCTGATGTGGTCGACGTCGGGTTTGGGCATCTGCCCGAGGAACTGGCGGGCGAACGTGCTCAAGCTTTCGACGTAGCGCCGCTGCCCTTCGGCATACAGCGTGTCGAAGGCCAACGAGCTTTTGCCGCTGCCCGAGACGCCCGTGAGGCAGATGAGCTGATTGCGGGGCAGCCGCACGTCGACGCTCCGCAAGTTGTGCTCACGGGCGCCTTTGATGATGATGTCGGAGGCGGGCATGAAGAAGGCTGGAGACTGTAGGCTGTAGGTCGGAGGGGAGACTTCGAAGCCTGAGCCGGGGCGTCCTCGCCACCGGCCGCGGCGCGAATCGTGTATTTTACGGCTGGCGCACCAGAATCCAACGCCGAAGAGTTGCGGCGAACTACGAATCCTCAGCGGGGGCAACGGCGATGCGGCGCGTGGCGATTGGCGTTTTGGCGGGTTTTCTGCTAGTCGGCGCCTGCATGGCGGACGCCGCGCGGGGCGTTGAGCCGTCGACGAGTCAGCCAGAAACGTGGCGCGACGAGATTGCGGCGTTTGAAAAGGCCGACGCCGACAGTCCCCCGCCCCAGGACGCCGTGCTGTTCGTCGGCTCCAGCAGCGTCCGGTTGTGGGACACGGCGAAGTGGTTTCCCGACTTGGCGACGATCAACCGCGGCTTCGGCGGGTCGCAGATTTGCGACTCGACGCACTTTGCGGAGGCGCTCGTGGTGAAGCATCGGCCGCGGATGATCGTGTTCTACGCCGGCGACAACGACGTGGCCTCCGGTAAGAGCGCCGAACAGGTGCACGTCGACTTTCGGGCGTTCGTGACAAAGATTCGAAAATCACTCCCCGAAACGCCGATCGTGTTCATCGCGATCAAGCCGAGCATTGCGCGGTGGAAGCTGCGCGACGTGATGCGGCAGGCCAATCGCCTGATCGCCGCAGATTGCGAGCAGGACGAGACGCTGGAATTCGTCGACCTGTGGCCAGCGATGCTCGGCGATGACGGGCAACCCCGCAAAGACATCTTTCGCGACGACGGATTGCACCTGAGCGAGACGGGTTACAAGCTGTGGGTCGAACTCGTTCGGCCGCATTTGCAGACCGGAGAATAAGCAAAACCACCAAGACGCAAAGGCACAAAGAGGGACAAGGGAAACACGGATCAACGCTAATCGTCGCTAATCCGGATTCGTGATGATTAGCGTTGATCCGTGTTCCTGTCGTGCTCTCTTCACTTTTCCAGAACTCTCGTCCTTCGTGCCTTTGTGTCTTGGTGGTTTATCTTCGAGCCATGAGCGATTGTCGGGATTACGAGTTGGTTGATTTCGGCGCGGGCCGCAAGCTGGAGCGGTTTGGGACTTGGACGTTGGATCGGCCCTGCCCGGCGGCGGCGGGCGTGAAAGCCACACGGCGCGACGCGTGGACCGGCGCCACGGCGCGATTCGACGGCGACCGCGCGGCAGACGGAGCTTGGACGCCGCCGGCAGATCGCTGGGCGACGCGCGAGCTGAAGATCGACGCGCCGCTCGGCGACGGGCGGCAGGTTAGCATGGCGATTGAGCCTTTGCCGTCGGGGCAGGTGGGCGTGTTTCCGGAACAGTGGGCGAGTTGGCGGTGGATTGCGGACCAAGCGCGCCGCGGTTGGAACGGGGGGGCGACCCCCGGGCAGAGCCTGGGGCTGAAGGTGATCAACTTGTTTGCGTACACGGGCGGGAGCACGTTGGCGGCGGCGATTGGCGGCGGTGAAGTCGTGCACGTCGATGCGGCCCGGAGCGTCGTGGAGCGAGCGCGGCAGAATGCGACGGCGTCAGGTGTGGCCGATCATCCGATTCGCTGGATCGTTGAAGACGCCCTGAAGTTCTGCCGCCGCGAAGCGAAGCGCGGCAATCGGTACGACGCGGTAATTCTCGATCCGCCCACCTACGGGCACGGGCCCAAGGGCGAGGAGTGGCAGATTAAGCGCGATCTGCTGCCGCTCTTGGAATTGTGCGGCGAGCTGACGGAGCGGCGGCCGAAGTTCGTGCTCCTGACGTGCCACACGCCGGGCATTGGCCCGGCGGAACTGGCGGCGTATCTGTCCGACGGCGTGTTCGGCCACTGCGGCCAGCCGCCGCGGACGGGCGAGCTAACACTGGAAGCCCGCGACGGCCGGCGACTGCCGAGCGGGATGTTCGCAAGATGGCCAGGGTGAGTTGCTTTCCAAATCGACTGACGCATGGCGACCATGTCGTCTCAACACATCACTAGCCGACAGAATGCTCGAGTGAAGGAGGCGGCAAAGCTGCGCGATCGCAAGGCGCGCCAGCGGCAGGGGCGGTTTGTGATTGACGGGGCGCGGGAGATTCGGCGGGCGATCGACGCGGGCGTCGAGATCGTCGAGGCGTTTGTGTGCGAGCCGATGTGCGGCGACGCTGAGGCGCAGGACGCCGCCGTTCGTTTGGAAGCGACGCGCGCGGAAGTCGCGACGGTCACGGCGGAGGTGTTCGAGAAGCTCTGCTTCGGCGAGGGACGCGACGGGCTGGTGGCGATTGCGGTCGCGCCGCCGCGGTCGCTTGACGACTTGCGGCTTCCGGCGGCGCCGTTGATCGCGGTGATCGAGGGGCTCGAAAAACCCGGGAACGTGGGCGCCGTGATGCGGAGCGCTGACGGGGCGGGCGTCGACGCCGTCATCGTCGCCGACGGGCGGACGGACTTATTCAATCCCAACACGATTCGGGCTAGCCTGGGGACCGTGTTCGGCGGTAGCGTGTGCGCGGCCACTTCGGCGGACGCGCTGGCGTGGTTGCGGGGGCTGGGCGTTCCGATCTTCACGGCGTGGCCGGACGCGCCGCTTCCCTACACGGACGCGGACTACCGCGGCGGCGCGGCGATTGTGCTGGGCAACGAGGCGGAGGGACTGAGCGCGGCGTGGAGCGGAGCGGGCGTGACGCCGATCGCGCTGCCGATGCGCGGGGCCGCCGACAGTCTCAACGTGTCGGCGACGGCGGCGGTGCTGTTCTACGAGGCGCAGCGGCAACGCTTGAGCGCCGCGCTGTGATGCATTTCATCTCCCGCCAAGTTGGGCCAACATTTCAGCGCCCATCTTGTGAATCTCGCGAACCGACTCCCAGTCGTCCTTGTACGATACGGCCGCAAATTTGACGGCCCCCTGCGGTCCGAATTCCTTTTCGACGCCGGTATCCGGCCAGGCGAACTCCAAGAGCGTCGCGCGAATGCCGTCGCGAACCTCTGGCTTCAGGTTGTACGCATAGCCAATGACGCCTGGCGGAAAGGGCTCGGATTCATAAATCGTGCGGAGTGAGTCCTCGGTCACGTCGCCGTCGGCGATCATTCGATCGAGAATGTCGCTCGCTACCGCAGCCGCTTCGAATCCGACCCGTTTCTCGGCCACGCCTTCGATCGACGTTTCGTGGCCGTATGAGAAGCCCCAGCGGTAGTCTCGCTCCGGCTGCAAGTCATGCTTCTCCATGAGCATGACTAGCGCGGCCGTGCATCCGCTGTTTGAGCGCGGGCGCACGAATTTAATGCTGCGCCCTTTGAGATCGCTCACTTTCTGGATCGGGCTATCGGTCGGGACGATGATCTTCATTGTGTAGCGGTAGTCGCCGTTCTGATCGGCGGCGCACGCGACCGGAATGAACCCCGCGTCGTTGACGGCGCCTTGTACCTCGCCTGTGCCGAACGCCGTGATGTGCAGATCTCCGGACTTCAGCGCCCGCAATTGTTCACCTGTGTCGGAGTAGCTTTTCAACGTGACCTTACGGCCGAGCTTCTGTTCCAATGCGGCGAGCAGGTCCTTCCACGTCGCCTCCTCGTCCTGGGCTTCGCTGGAAGCGACGTAGGAAAAATTGATCTCTTCGGGGTCGAGAGCCTGGTCATCGGCGGGGGCGTCGGCCAGCAAGTCGCCGTTGGCGTCTTTGTAGTCGCTGGCAAGCGAATCGGAATCCGATTGCTCGCCGAGCAGTCCGGAGAGCGTGTTGCGCTGGCCTCGGGCCTCGACCTCCTGTTGCTCTTGCTGGACGCTGCCGCCGTAGAGCTTGAAGGCGCCCCAGGTGACGAGCGCCACGGGGACGGCGACCAGCAGCACGCGGCCCAGCGAGAACGACGGGGCGGGCGAATTCGTGTCGGACATGCTTGGCGCCTTTGCGCGAAAGTGCAGGGCTGATTGTCGACAGGAACGGTCAGGATACCACCCACGGCGGCGAATTCAACAAAAAGCAAGGAGGCTGTCGGCTATCGGCCGTCGGCCGGAGGGAACGACGGGTGCAATCCACGGGCCGCCGTAAGCGTGTTGACCAGCAGCATAACGCGGGTGAGCGGGCCGACGCCGCCGGGAACGGGGGTGATGCGGGCCGCGACCTCGGCGGCGGGGCCGAAGTCGACGTCGCCCACCAGGCCCGCGTCGGTGCGGTTGATGCCCACGTCGACCACCGTGGCGCCGGGGCGAATCATGTCGGCTGTGACAAACTTCGGCCGGCCGATGGCCACAATGAGGATGTCCGCCTGGCGGGCCACTGCGGCGAGATCCGGCGTGCGGCTGTGGGCGAGCGTCACGGTGGCGTCGGCCCCGGGGCCGCGCTGGCTGAGCATGATCGCCAACGGCTTGCCAACGATCTCGCTGCGGCCAACGATCACCACGTGCTGGCCGGCGATTTTCACGCCCTTTCGGATCAGCAGTTGCTGCACGCCCCCCGGCGTGCAGGGGATGAACCGCGGGTGACCCTGTACCAACAGGCCGACATTCTCGGGGTGGAAGGCGTCGACGTCTTTCCGCGGGCTGACGGCTTCGAGGATGGCCCGCGAGTCGATCTGCGGCGGCAGGGGCAACTGGACGAGGATGCCATCGACCCCCGCATCGTTGTTCAACCGGTGGATGAGGTCGAGCAATTCTTGCTGCGTCGTGTGATCGGGCAGGCGATGGAGGCGGCTCTGCATGCCGACCTCCTCGCAGTCGCGGCGTTTGTTGCGGACGTAAACTTGGCTCGCTGGGTCGTCGCCGACGAGCACAGCGGCAAGCGTCGGGGCGACGCCCGTGCCAGCGACGAAGTCGGCCGCTTGCGCGGCGAGCTCCCGCCGCATTTGCTTGGCGAGCGCGGCGCCGTCGAGGAGTTGGGCGGGCATGAGGGAAGGAGTCAGGGGTTAGCCGCGACGCGGAGTCTGCGGAGCGGAGCGCGGCGCCACGAAACGACGATACAAGCACACCGCCGACCGCGATTGTAGTGGCGCGGGCGCGATCGCGTCAGGCGGCGCCGAACCATTCGAGCCCTGCCGCCGTGTTGAGCCACAGCACGCCGCGGAGCGCCGCCCAGGCGAGCGCGGCGGCAACCAGGTCGTCGGCAACAATGCCCCAACCTCCGGGCAGTTTTTCCGCCTCGCGGGCCAGGCCTGGTTTCCAAATGTCGAATAGCCGGAAGAGCAGAAAACCGGCGAGCAGAAGTTGCCATGTCATCGGGCCAGCGCCGAGGAAGACGATCGGCAAGACGACAATCTCGTCAAGCACGACGGGCTGCGGATCAGCGGCGGCGCCGAGCGTTCGCGCCGCGGCGCCACAGATCGCGACGGCGGCGATGATCAGCACGCCGATGGCGGCGGTTTGTCCAATCTCGCCCGGCAACTTGGCGATCGCAGCGGCGAGGGGAATGCCCCACAGGCCGCCGACAGTGCCGGGAGCGGGCGTCACCAGTCCCACGCCCAGTCCCGTCGCGACCCACACGGCCAGCCGGCCGCTGAGCGACGTGTCCGAAGTGGGGGCCGCGTGGGCGTTCATGGGCGGCATCCTACGCACGGCCGCGGCTTGTCACAAGCAGCGAACGTGGGCGCCGCGTGGTACGTCATGAAAGAGGAGAGATCTCGCCGCCGCGGCTAAATGCTGGCGTAGGCTTCGATATGGTCGCGGCTCGGGCCGGATTGTATGATGAAAGTTCGCGGAAAACTGCCGCGATTGGGCAATTTGTAGCGGCGACTTCGCGACGATGGCACGAGTCGAACACGATTTGTTAGCGTTATGAGCGACACGCAGATAGCGGAACATCCTGAGGCTGAAAAGGCGGAGAAGCTGAGCCCCCTCGAGGGCGTGAAGCTGGCGAGTAACTACCTGCGCGGCGAGATCGCCCAGGAGCTTGTCGACGGCTCGGACCACTTCGGCAAGGACAGCATCAATCTGCTAAAGCACCACGGCACCTACCAGCAGGACGACCGCGACAGTCGCAAGGGCGGCAAGAGTTTCAATTTCATGGTCCGCACGGCGATCCCGGGCGGGAAGCTCACCAGCGACCAGTTGCTCGCCGAGCTCGACCTGTGCGATGAGGTGGGCAATACGACGCTCCGCATCACCACGCGGCAGGGCCTGCAACTGCACGGCGTGCTCAAGGAGAATTTGAAACACGCGATCGCGCGGATCAACGAAGTGCAGATGACGACGCTGGCCGCGTGCGGCGACGTCGAGCGGAACGTCATGTGCTCGCCCGCGCCGTACAAGTCGGACGCCGTGTACGACCAGATGCAGGCGATGGCGCTGAAGCTGGCCGTGCACCTGCGGCCGCACACGCGGGCGTATCACGAGCTGTGGCTCACCGACGAGGCGACGGGCGAGAAGCAGCTCGCTGGCGGCGCGTCGAATGGGCAAGTCGTCGAGCCGCTCTACGGGCCGACCTACCTGCCGCGAAAGTTCAAGACGGCCATCGGCCTGCCGGGCGACAACATCGCCGACGTGTACGCCAACGATCTCGGGTTCCTGGCGATTGCCGAGAATTGGAATGTCGTCGGCTACAACGTGCTGGTCGGCGGCGGATTTGGCACGACGCCCAGCGCGGAAAAAACCTTCCCCGCCGTGGCTCAGGAGATGGCGTTCGTTCCACCGACGCAGGTGGTCGACGTGGCCGAGGCGATCATCAAGGTGCAACGGGACTTCGGCAACCGGGCCGACCGCAAGATCGCGCGGATGAAATACCTCATCCACAACTGGGGGCTCGCGCGGTTCAAGCAGAAGGTCGAAGAGTACTACGGGGCGTCGCTGGCGCCGCCGCGACCGGTGGTTGTTGGCGAGATCAACGATGGGATGGGTTGGCACGCCCAGGGCGACGGACGGTATTTCTACGGGCTCAACGTCGAGAACGGGCGGATCAAGGACGAGGGCGCGTTCCGGCTCAAGACCGCGCTGCGGGAAATCTGCCGCACGTTAGCGCCGCCGCTGCGGCTCACGCCGCATCAGAGCATCATCTTCTGCGACTTGAAGGAGTCGGACCGCCCACGGCTCTTCGAGATTCTGAAACGCAACGGCGTGCCGCTGTCCGAGGAGATCAGCACGGTGCGGCGGTACGCGATCGCGTGTCCGGCGCTGCCCACCTGCGGGCTGGCGATCACCGAGAGCGAACGCATCCTGCCGACGATGATCGATCAGCTCGAAGGGGAGCTGGAAAAGCTCGGCCTGGGCGGCGAGGTGTTCACCACGCGGATGACCGGCTGCCCCAACGGGTGCGCCCGGCCGTACAATTCCGACGTCGGCCTGGTCGGCAAGACCAAGGACAAGTACACGATCCTGCTGGGCGGCCGGCGGCAGGGCGACCGGCTCAACTGGGTCTACCAGGATCTGGTGCCGACCGACGAGGTCGTGCCGGCGCTCGTGCCGGTGTTTCGGTACTTCAAAGAGTCTCGCGAGCCGGACGAGACGTTCGGCGATTTCTGCCACCGCAAAGGCAAGGACGACCTGCTGGCGAAGTGCGGGGAGCTGCGGCCGACGGCGTAGGCCGCGGGCTACGGTAGCGGCAGGTCGATCGTCTGCGACCCCGACTTCACCTCGAATTTCAGCGGCGTCGACGTAATGCTGCTGTAGTCCGTCGAAAACAACCGCGGCGGTAGCGGTGCGCCTTGAGGAATTGAAGAGTACCGCGTGTCCAAGACGGTCACGCGATGCCAACCCACCGCAGCGCCTGGGCCTTGATTGCCTTTGAAGGCATACGTGAGCCGATACTTGCCCTGGTCGTCGGTCTGTGCCGTTGAGTTATACGGCGAGTCGTTACCCTGGAAAGGATCGGGCATGAACGTGACGATCATGTTAGGCAAGGTATTGCCCTTGGCCGTGAGGACGCCCTCCACCTGGCCGAACTCGGGAAGCTTCTCACCGCCGCATCCGGTCATCAGGGTGGAGAAGATCAGAAAACATGCAGTAACGACGTAACGACAAGGCATAAAACCGGTCCGAAAATCACGTGGAGATGGCGCCGGGAAGCAGCTATTCGTTAACGACTTCCCCGCCTGCCCTGGTGCTCAGCGCTGCGAGCGCAATGGTCGAGACGGAGTCGCTGATAAACCGAGTGCTGCCGTCGAGCATCACGAAATTGGCTCCACTCGGGTGACCACTGCCCCAGTTGCGGAGTCGTCGGTCCTGACAGGCATAACCGCCGGGCGTGCTCACGCAGTCATCGGCCGTGAAATTGATCGGCTCCGACACACCGGAGCTCCGCATGACGTGGCCGGTCCCCTTAAAGCCGCCCATCCATCCCCAAAGTGACCACTGATGGATAAGCAAACCGCTGCGATTGCTGCTGGGGAGAGCGTCGAACGCAGGATCGACGTTGTATTTCTCGCCGGCGAGGATCGTGTTGCTCGTGCCATCTGTCACTTCCTGAAGCTTGACGGGATCCTGGTTCTGCCAAGGCGCCGAGTCGGGACCAGTCAGGAAGAAGACGCCATCGGGTTTCGACTCGTATGGCGGTTTCGGAATATAGTTGGGGTAATAGTTAAACGTGCCGTGATTACCCGCGTAACTGGTGACGGCGTAGTAGCCCGTAAAGGTCAGCCCGTGATTGCCGGCGGGCATGGTCGAGAAGTCGATGACCCGCTCCTGCGGTTGATCAGAGGGGCACAAAAATGTCTCGATGAGCGTGGCGGTGGGCGAGTTGCGAGTGGCCGAATTGCGCGCGAGATTCACGAAGTCCCATTGGGCGAAAATCGTCTGCTGCTCCAGGTATGGGAGCAGGTACACGAAAAACGTGACGCCGCGGTAGGCGGTCCCAGGGCCCTTGTTGAAGTTGCGATCCTGAATCAGTCCGCCCGGCAGCAGGTCACGCTTCGCCGACAGTTGATTGGCGACGGCGAGGCCCAACTGCTTGAGATTGTTCGTGCACTGGGCCCGCCGGGCGGCTTCGCGAGCGGCTTGGACCGCCGGGAGTAGCAAGGCGACCAGCACCCCGATGATGGCGATCACGACCAGAAGTTCGACCAGCGTAAAACCCGCAGCACGTCGGCGCATGACCAAAAACCCTTGGAGGCGTTGGCGATACGAGCGCGGGAACTCCCACGCGCTCGTCGGTCGACCGCGGCGGCGCCGCATTCGCGCAATCGACCTGAGTGCCCTTATAG
>JBIOVA010000110.1:0-9919 GCA_044867485.1 Lacipirellulaceae bacterium
CCGAGCCGTCGACGCCCTCGAAGAAACCATCGGCGAACTGCTCGACCGGTTCACGCCGCGAGAGTGCCACGCCTACTTCCGACACTGCGGATACTCCGCACGGTAATTGGAAAAACGCTCTAGCCCCCGGTCAGTGACCGGGGGCTAAGTGCCGGAAAGGAACTTCGACAAACGTCGGCGCAGCAACTCGCGCTTCGTGGTGCGCGTCTGGCACTCCCACACGACCAGCACGCTCCAGCCAAGCCGCCGCAGTTTGCGGAGATTGCTGCGGTCGCGCTCCATGTTGCGAGCGAACTTGGCGTTCCAATACGCCCGCCGCGAAGCAGGCGTCGATTGCCCCGCCTCGCACACGTGGCGATGCCAAAAGCAGCCGTGCACCTGGATCGCCTTGCCCAGCCGCGGGAACACCAGATCGGGCTGCCCGGGCAACTCGCGGCAATGGAGGCGATAGCGATAACCCAGCGCGTGCACCAGCCGGCGCACGATCAACTCCGGCGTCGTGTCGCCGCTCTTGACCGCCCGCATGACGCGGCTGCGTTCAGCCGGCGTGAACTGGTCGGGCATGCGTCATGGCCTCGAAAACCGACGCCTCGAAAATCGGCGTCAACATCTGTCGGTCAATCCACTCGATGACCGGTACGCACACGGCGTCGCCGAAGCCGAAGTAGCCTTGAATGGCGTTGTCCGGCAACGTGTAATGGGGCGCCCCTTGCAGCCGAGCGTACTCGCAGGGCGTCATCCACCGCATCCGCAGCTCGCCGTCGCGGAGCATGAGCACCACCTGTTTAGCGCTGCCGCCGCGCGGCGTGCGCAGGCAGCCGGCGACGCCGTCGAATCGTACCTCGAGCCGCTGCACGCCTGCGCGGATGCGGCGGAAGCCGGTGAGTAACACCGGTTCCGTCGAAGCCGCGGCGAGCGATTCCATCCGCCGGCGATGCCGGTCGAACAACATCGCGCTGTGTCTCTCGACTTCGGCGACGTTCCACCATGATTGGTCTTCGCCGGCGTCGATGAAATCGGCCAGCGCGTAGCGCGCCTGCCGCGGCGGCCCGCAGTCGACTGTCGCCCAGCCGGTGGCAGGCTCGATCGCATCCATCGCGGCCCGCAATCGCGCCGTTCGCAGCCGGCCGGTCCGCTCCACGGCGCGCCGCCACGGATCGGCCAGCGGATCGGCGTCGACCGCGCGGCAGATCAAGGGCGGCGCCACGATGTCCTCCTGATATCCCACGACGAACAACCGCGGCCGACTTTGGGGCACAAACCACCGAGCGTCGACAACGAAGCTGTCGAGCCAGTAGCCAAGCGCCGCAAGCTCGGCGATCGCTGTCGCGAAGTCGCCCCCGCCGTGCGACGTGAGAAACCCCGGCACGTTTTCCAAGAGCACAAGGCGAGGTCGACGCTCGCCAAGCTGCTCGATCGCCTGGAGAAATCCAAACAGGGCGCCCGACTGTTCCCCGGCGAGCCCCCGCCGTTTGCCGGCCAGAGACATGTCGGTGCAGGGAAACGACGCGGTGGCCAGCGCCGGCCGCCCGGCAATGCGCTCCAACACGGCCTCGGCGTCCCAAACGTCGCCCTCATGGTAGTGCGGGGAGGCGCCGTAGTGCCCCTCGTACATCCGGCGTTTCTTGCCGTCGATGTCGCCCGCGTAAGCCGGCCGCCAACCGCTACTCTGCAAGGCCTCATGCACCAGCCCGATGCCGGCGAAGAACTCGCAGAACGTCTTTTCCTTACCTTTGGCGGGCATCCTGCAATCGCCTCGGCTGTGCGCTGCGTAACATTTTCAGACAAATCCCGCTTGGGATTCTATCGTAATACGCGCCGAATGCACCCGGTCGAGCGCCGCAAATCCTCCCCTCCCAGCCGGCGGCGAAAGCCGCCGGACTGTGGGGTGAGCGTTCGCGACGGATTTTCAGCGTCACAAGATCGAGCCCTTCTGCGCGAATTGTCCCTCGTGACGCCTGTGCGTTAACATGAACGGCGCCCGCTCGGTTGACCTCTCCCCACCGCGGATTCTTGCCATGCCTCCCGCCACTCGCTTCGCACTGCCGCTCGTAGCCGCGATCTTCGCGGGCGCGACGGCAGTCGCCGCCGACCTGCGCCCCGCCCTCCCCGGCCAGGCGATCGAGGATTTCACGCTCAATGATAGCCTCGGCGCCAAGCGCTCGTTGTCCGAGTGGAAGGACAGCCAGGCGATCGTCGTCGTGTTCCTCGGCACGGAGTGCCCGTTGGCCAAGCTCTACGGCAAGCGGCTTGCCGAAATCGACCGCCAATACGCCGCGCGCGGCGTCCAGGTGATCGGCATCAATGCCAATCAACAGGACACGCTCCAGGAGATGACCGGTTACGCCCGCAAGCACGGCATCGAGTTTCCGTTGCTCAAGGACGCCGGCGCCCGCGTCGCCGACGAATTCGGCGCCACGCGCACGCCCGAGGCGTTCGTGCTCGACCAGCGGCGCGTCGTGCAGTACCACGGTCGCATCGACGACCAGTACGGCGTGGGCGCCGCGCGGAACAAACCAACCAAGTTGGAGCTGATCGACGCCGTCGAAGCTGTGCTCGCCGGCAAGCCCGTCCCCTTGGCGACGACCGCGCCCGTGGGGTGCCTCATCGGCCGTCGCGAGCCGAGCCACACGGGCGGGGAGATCACCTATGCCAAGCACATCGCACCAGTGTTGCAACAGCACTGCGTAAACTGCCACCGCTCGGGACAAATCGCACCGTTCGCGCTCACCAACTACGACGACGTGGCGGCCTGGGCTGACACGATGCTCGAGGTGATCAACGACGGCCGCATGCCGCCGTGGCATGCCGACCCCGACCACGGCGCGTTCTACAACGACGCCCGCATGCCGGACGAGGACAAGGAACTCTTCCGCAAATGGGTTGCCGCCGGCGCTCCCGAGGGCAACGTCGCCGACCTCCCGCCGCAGCAGGAGTTCAGCGCCGACTGGTCGCTCCCCGAAGAAGGCCGCATGGTCTTTCGCATGCCGGAGCCGTTCGACGTGCCCGCCAACGGCACGGTCGAGTACAAGTACTTCTACTTCGACCCGAAATTCACCGAAGACCAGTGGGTGTACGCGGCCGAAGCCCGTCCGGGCAACCGCGAGGTTGTGCATCACCTCATCATGTTCTACCTCCCGCCGGGGCAGGAAAAATTCCGTCCCGAAGATCCGCTCTTCAACGCCGTGGCAGCGTTCGCCCCCGGCATGCCCGCGATCGTCGGACCGCAAGAGTTCGCCGCGCGCATTCCCGCGGGGTCGAAACTCATTTTCCAGGTCCACTACACGCCCAATGGCACGGCGACGACCGACCAGAGCGAAGCGGCCGTCTGCTTTGCCGACCCAGCGAAGGTGGCCAAGGAAGTGCGCATCACAGCGGCTTACAATTTCAAGTTCCTCATCCCGCCCGGCGCACCGGACTACAAGGTGACGCAAGACCTCCGCATCCCGCGGGACACGCTCCTTTACACTCTCACGCCGCACATGCACTACCGCGGCAAGTCGTTCAAGTTCACGGCGCACTACCCTGACGGCAGCCAGGAGATTCTGCTCAACGTGCCGCGATACGACTTCAATTGGCAGCACGTGTATTTGTTGAAGGAACCCAAGCGACTGCCCGAGGGGACGGTCGTTGGCATGGAGGCGCACTTCGACAACTCAGCCGAGAACCCGTTGAATCCCGACCCTTCGCAGAGCGTCCACTGGGGCGATCAGACGTGGGACGAGATGATGCTGGGCAGCTTGACCGTTAGCCCCGCGGACCAAGACCTGCGGGTTGGCATGCCGCGGGTGGAACCGATTGCCGATTCGCGTGACGCCGAAGGCCGCGCGCTGAACCGCGTGACGTTCCGCTATCGCCCCGTCGCTGCGGACGGCAAATCGGAGCCCGGCGTCGACGCCGTGTACCTTGCCGGCGAGTTCAACCAGTGGAACCCGACGGGCCTCAAAATGGATGGTCCCGACGCCGATGGCGTCTACACCAAAGACGTCGAGCTTGTCGCGGGCCGTTATGAGTACAAGTTCGTCGTCAACGGCACGCAATGGCGGGCTGACCCCGGCAACCGCGAGTCGACGCGCGAATACGCCAACAGCATCCTCACCTTCAAATAGCAATTGGCGTCGCGGCGCCAATTACGGAAGCCTGCAAACAATAAGCTCTGCGCTTCGCTGAGCCAGCGCCGTCACCTTGATTCGCAGCGATTGTCGTGCCAGTTTTCGTAAGTCCTTTATCTTCGATGCGAATCTGATCATTTGCGTATTTTCTTGACGCATGTGCGCATGGTTTGAGGATTTACCCTTGCGGCGGGCGTTGGCCGTTGGCTAGGGTTTTAGTCGTTCGTCGAACGAATTCGACCCTTCCCGAGATCGACTGAATCCTGCCTCGACAATCTGATGTGTGCCGTCGTTGTCGCCCCGTGGCGCGACGCTCGGCGTCCTAACTCGGGCAAACCAACGGCGATGCACGCATGCATCGAGGTTTGCTAGCACCCCTCGGAGACGTACCAGTCATGGCACGCACTCGTTTGGGCCGCACGGCTCGCGGTTTTACCCTTGTGGAGTTGCTGGTGGTGATCGCCATCATCGGCGCACTGGTGGCGCTGCTGCTGCCGGCCATTCAAGCGGCCCGCGAGGCCGCCCGCCGCAACTCTTGTTCGAGTAACCTCAAGCAAATCGGGCTGGCCGTTCAGAGTCACCACGACGCCCAGGGCTACTACCCAGAGGGCCGCAACGCGTTCAATCAGTTCGGCGTGTCGTGGGCGTTCCGGCTGCTGCCCTACTTGGAAGCTCGTAACGTCTACCAGGCGTTCGCCAAGGGCAAGGAAGTGTTCGACAACCTCAACGCCCTGGCGATGCGCACCCCGATCGACGTGTATGCCTGCCCGAGCCGGCGTCCCGCGGCGGCGGACCGCGACTTCGATAACAACGACGCGGCGCCGACCGTGCGCGCCGCGGCCGCCCTGGGCGACTACGCGGCCTGCGCGGGGATCGACTTCATGAACGGCACGACGGTCGTCACCGCCGGCTCAGATGCCGGCGCCCTACGCCCCGATTACCGCGCCGAGCCCGCCGAGAGCGGGGCCATCTTCAGCTTCTCGCGCACCAAGGAGCAATGGGTGACCGACGGCTTGTCGAACACGCTGGTTGTCGGCGACAAGCACAAGCCGCAGACGCCCGACAACAACAATCCCGACATGCTGCACTACGAGCAAGGCGACACCGCGTTCCTCGCCGGCGACACGCCGCACACGATCTTCGCCGGAACAAACACGGGCATCGCGACGGGTCCCAACGACGGCGCCCGCAACAAGTTCGGCAGCGAGCACGCAGACATCACGCAGTTCGTGTTCCTCGACGGTCATGTCAAGTCATTGCCCAACTCGATCGACCTCAAGGTGTTCAAGCTGCTGGGCACGATCGGCGACGACGAAGTGATTCCCGACGGAGCGCTGTGAGTGCGGTGATAGTAGATTTATCCCTTCCATTCCCCTCCCCTTGATGGGGAGGGGTGTTGCGGCGCGTACACGGCGCGATGAATCCGCGTCCCTAATGTGACCCCCTCCCCAGCCCTCCCCACAAGGGGGAGGGAGCCGGAGGGGTTCCCCTTGGACTACAGCCACAGCATCAGCCGCCCGTCGAGCATATCCGGCAGCTTCTTGCGGACCATCCGCTCGACCGCCGCGTCGTGATAGCGCGTGCTCAAGTGAGCGGCGATGACCAGTTCGTTCTTGAACAGCTCGCGCCGATCCACGAAATCGTCCAGGTGCATGTGGCCGTATTTGTGGATTTTCTCTTTGCGGTGCTCGGGCGCGACGAACGTCATTTCGCAAATGAGGACCTTGGCCTCGTACATCGCTGGGCAGGAGTCGAGTCCCGCCGGCGCCGTGTCGCCCGCATAGGCGACCAACGGCTGACGCAGCTCATGCGTCACCTCCGTGCCGGAAAGCCGTAGATCGCGAATTTGATCGCCCGAGAGCTCTTGGAACTCGGGCTTCAACTTGCGGCGGCGGTCCCACACAACGTAGCCCAGCGACGGCACCGTGTGCTTCGTGGCGCTCGCCGTGACGACCAGCTCGCGCGACAGCTCGATTTCGTCCCCCGGAGCCACCGGCCGCAACTCGCACGGCATCCGGCCGCGGTCGAGCCGCATGAAGTGCCGCATGACCTCGCGAACGGGGTCGACAATCTCCTGCGGCAAGTAAATGACCGGCGGTTCCATCTTCATCATCCGCCGCCGGGCGACGTACACCGGCAACGCGGCGACGTGGTCGAGATGCCCGTGCGTGACAAACCACCGCTCGGTCCCCATGAACGACCACGGCTGGGCTCCCAGATCGAAGCCGATGCTCAGCTCCGGCAGCCGCCAGTAACTTTGCACGGCGGCGCGCGAGTAGCCCTCGATCGTCAGACCGGCGTGCTGGATCGATTTGACGGGGGCGTTGTCGAGCATCGGCCGCCAGGAGCTGTCATCGATTAGCGGGTCGCGCCCAGCCGGAAAGGCTGGGCTACCCAATGTAGGGTCAGACCCGCTCAGGCGGAAGGATGTTCGCTGGTCTGGACGACGGCGGCTGGCGCGAGCACCCAGATTTCGCCGAAGACCTCGGCTTGTTCGACGCGCGCCCGCCCATGGCGAATCAACTCCAGCAGCGCGAGAAACAACCCGACGAACTGCCCCTTGGCGCCATCGGGCGGGAACAGATCGGTGAACGACGCGCGCGGGGTCGCCGTCAACTGTTCGGCGATCTGCTCCATGTAGACCTCGATCGGCGTCTCGTCATGGCGAATTCGCGCCGGCTTGGCGGCCGCCCGCTCGCGCATCACGCGGCTGAATGCGCTGACCAGGTCCCACAGCTCGACCTCTTGGATCGGCTGGTCGGCGGGATCGCGCGGGCCCGCGTCGAGGTCGTTCGTCCGTCGCGCGAAGCGCAGTTGCCACGTGCGATGACGGTCCTCCAGCAGCGACGCCGCGTCTCTGTAGCGTTTGTACTCTAGCAGCCGCGTCACGAGGTCCTGTCGCGAGTCCTCGATTTGCTCTTCCTCGGCCTCGTCCTGCCGGGGGAGCATCATGCGAGCCTTGAGCTCCATGAGCCGCGTGGCGAGCTCGAGAAAGTCGCCCACCGCGTCGACGTCGATTTGCTCGAGCACCGACAGAATCTCGAGATACTGGTCCGCCACGCGCGCGATCGGCACGGCGAGCACGTCGAGCTCCTGCTTTCGCACCAGGTACCACAGCAGGTCAAGCGGGCCGGCGTAGTCGTCGAGTTGTACGCGGAATCGCATGGGCGGGGATTATGCGGCCGCGGCGCCGCCGCAGCCAGAGCAAATGGCTCGACTCAACGTCGTCGCTATTGTTTGCCGTGAGGCGTCGACCTAAACTCGCGGCAGACGCTAGCTGTCGGCCCCTTCGCCGCGGAGTCGCCTCATCCCATGAACGCCGACCGCTTGTGGGCTCCCTGGCGGCTAAGCTACGTGGCCGGCGCTCGCGCGGCCGCGGCCGACGCCATGGAGCCGACGGCTTGGCGCGACGGCGCCGACCGGGCGTGCTTCATGTGCCGCGCCGCGGCCGAGTACGCCGATACCAGCGCCGCCGATCGGCAGTTGCTGGTCGTCACCCGCGGCGAGCACACGGTCGCGATTCTCAACAGATACCCCTACAACAACGGCCATCTGCTCGTGTGTCCGCTGCGGCATGTGGCGACGCTTGACGGACTGACTGGCGACGAGCAACTGGATGCGATGGCGACGCTCATGCGGTTCACCCAACTTTACGCCCGGCTGATTCAAGCCGAGGGGTTCAACATTGGGCTCAACCTCGGCTCCGTCGCGGGCGCCGGCGTGCCGGGCCATTTGCATTGGCATCTCGTCCCGCGGTGGCCCGGAGACAACAATTTCATGCCCGTGACGGCCGATGCGCGCGTCATCTCGCAGTCGCTTGACGAGCTGTGGAGCGCGCTTAAGGCTGAATTGACAGGATAACAGGATGAGCAGGATTGACAGGATGAAAGGCCGAGGTGGCAGAGGTTGAACATGACAGAACTTCGTTGAATTGACATCCTGTTAATCCTGCAAATCCTGTCATCCTTTCCATTCACCCGCTGTCATGAGTGACGCCGTCGCCCAACTTGCGCCCTACGCCATGCATGGCGCGGACTCCGCCGGGCGCGTGCATCCAGAGCTCGCGCACCCCTACCGCAGCCCCTACCAACGCGACCGCGACCGCATCGTTCACTCCAGCGCCTTCCGCAGGCTCGCCCACAAGACGCAGGTGTTCACAGGCGACATGGGGGACTACCACCGCTCGCGACTCACGCACACGCTTGAGGTGGCGTCGATCGCTCGCACTGTGGGTCGCACGCTGCGGCTCAACGAGGACCTCATCGAGGCGCTCGCATTGGTGCACGACATCGGGCATCCGCCGTTTGGCCACGCTGGCGAGGACGTGCTCGACCAGCGGCTCGCCGGCAACGGCGGGTTCAACCACAACCGGCAAGCTCTGCGAATTGTCGAACTGCTTGAGACGCGGTATCCCGACTTCCCCGGCCTCAACCTCTCGCGGGAAGTGCTCGCCGGGCAGGAGTCGCGGGCCGACAAGGCGCCGGCCACCGGGGCGGCGCACGGACGGCTGCTGGAAGTGCAAGTCGTTGACGCGGCCGACAACATCGCCTACGACGCTCACGACGCCGACGACGCCGTGGAGTTGGGGCTGCTGGAACTCGGCGAACTCGACGAGTCCGCGTTGTGGCGGTCGGCGGCGGCGGGCGCCCGGCGACGTTACGCGGCGCTCGATGATGAGCAGTTCCGCCGGGCCGCGGTGCATGAATTGATCGACCTGTTGGTGAGCGATCTGGTGCGCAGCACGGAATCGCGGCTCGCCGCGACGGCGCTGGCCGACGCCAGGGCCGCGATGAATCACGGCGCGCCGCTGGTTGGAGCGTCGGCGGACCTGGCCCCGCAGCAGGCCGAACTCGAACGGCTGTTGTTCGAGCGCGTCTACCGTCATCCGGCGCTGTTGGACAAACGCGACTACGCGGGCCACGCGCTGGGCGAGATGTTCGATCGGTTGACGGCCGGGGTCCAGCCATTGCCAGCCAAATTCGCCGCGAACGTTGCCCGCGACGGTCTTCCGCGGGCCGCCGCAGACTACCTGGCCGGCATGACCGATCGATTCGCGTGGGAAGAGTTCAGTCGCATGGGCGCCGGGGCCAGTTAGGATTGGATTCGCCCGGGTGGATGTTAGAATTGAGGGGGCTGCTGGGGGGCAGCTCTGTCGAGGCGGTCTCGTCGGAGGCGCGTCGACGTACCGCCGCGGGGAGCACGCGCTTCCGCCGCGCCCGCCTCCCCCTTGCCTGTGGTGCGTGTCCGTATGGCTTTGGTGATTCTCCGCTGCGTCTTTCTGCTGGTGGCCGCCGGCATTGGGGCGCAATTCGCCCAGTCGGACCTGCTCCCGCGCGAGCCGGTGTACGTGCCGTGGCTGGTTTTCGCAGGATTTGTCTTGTCCGCAGCAGCGGTCGTCGCCCTCGACGTCATGTTAGGGCGCAAACGGCTCGATACGATCACAGCCGTTTACTTCGGTTTAATCATCGGCCTGTTTTTGACGTTCATTCTGAAAACGGCGTTCAGCATCGCGCTGAGCGCCGATTCGGAATACACGCCTTGGGCATTGCTGATCCTGGGCAGCGTGCTGTGCTACACGTGCATCAGCATCTTGATGCAGACGAAGGACGATTTCCGATTCATCATCCCGTACGTCGAGTTCGCCAAGGAAATTAAGGGGCTCAAGCCCTACGTGCTGGATACGAGCGTGGTGATCGACGGCCGGATCGCCGACGTCGTCGAAACGCGGATCGTCGACAATCAGCTCATCATGCCGCAGTTCGTGATCGCGGAGTTGCAGGCGATCGCCGACTCGAGCGACCGCCTCC
>JBIOVA010000111.1:0-8016 GCA_044867485.1 Lacipirellulaceae bacterium
CATCCAGATCAGCTCGTAGAGGCGGAACTCCTGACCGGCGAGACCGGTCTGCGCCGGGGTCCGGAACGTCTCGCCGGCGGGGCGGATCGCCTCGTGCGCCTCCTGGGCGTTCCGCACCTTGGACTCGTAGGCCCGCGGCGCTTTCGGCAGGTAGGCCTCGCCGTACTCCGCCCGCACGAGTTCGCGCGCCGCCTGGACGGCGACCTGCGCGAGATTCGTGGAGTCCGTGCGCATGTACGTGATGTGGCCGTTCTCGTAGAGGCTCTGCGCTACCTGCATGGTGCGCCGCGCCGTGAACCCCAGCTTGCGGTTGGCTTCCTGCTGTAGCGTGCTCGTGGTGAACGGCGCGTACGGTCGGCTCGTGTACGGCTTGTCCTCGACGGCGGTCACGAGGAACTCGCCGCTGCGGATGCGGTCCGCCAGGGAACGGGCCGTCGCCTCGTCGAGCAGGATCGCGTCTTTGTTAGCCAGCTTGCCGGTCGACGAGTCGAAATCCTTGCCGGCGGGAATCTTCCGTCCGTCGACCGACACGAGCGTCGCTTCGAGCGACTCGCCGCTCTGCTTGGCGTCGTGTTGCTTGACAAACGTGGCCAGCAAGTCCCACCACATCGCCGAGACAAACGCCATTCGCTCGCGCTCCCGCTCGACGATCAGCCGCACGGCGACGCTTTGCACCCGGCCGGCCGATAGCTTGGGCCGCACCTTGCGCCACAACAACGGCGAGACCTCGTAGCCGAACAGCCGGTCGACGATCCGCCGCGTCTCCTGCGCCTTGACGAGCCCCCCGTCGACCTGCCGCGGCCCGGCGAGCGCGTCCTGGATGGCGTCTTTCGTGATCTCGTGAAACACCAGCCGGTGCACCGGGACCTTGGGCTTGAGGATCTCGAGCAGATGCCAGCTAATGGCCTCGCCCTCGCGGTCCTCGTCCGTCGCCAGGTAGAGGACGTTGGAGTTCTTCAGCTCGTCTTTCAGCAGCTTGATCTGCTTGGTCTTGCCGGGCGGGACGATGTAGATGGGTGTAAATCCGTCGTCGACGTTGACGCCCAAATTGGCCCACGGCTCGCCTTTGTACTGGGCCGGCACCTGCTTGGCGCCTTGCGGCAGGTCGCGCACATGACCGATGCTCGCCTCGACCCGGTAGCCCTTGCCGAGAAACTTGCCGATGGTGCGCGCCTTCGCCGGCGACTCGACGATGACGAGTGCTTGACCATTGCCGGTGGTGGAGCTTTTCTTGGCCATGCGTGCCGAGTGAAAGGTGAGTAAGTGAGTAGGTGAGTAAGTGGGGAGAGCGCGGGGTCCGGGACCTACTCACGTACTCACTCCCCGTTCTTCCTTCTTTCTTTGTGGACCAATTCTTCGTCGCGGCCTTCTCGGCCTGTCAAACAAACTTTTGCCAACCGGCGCCAACCGTCAAACCGGCTCGACCGGCGCGGCGCCACGGACGCCTTGTGCCGCGTGTGCCAAAGATTCGCACCCACCGTGCTCCGAGTCAAAGACGGCGCTCGCTCCGGCCGGCGCGAGCCGCCCGCGGCGACGCCTCTGGACCCCCTTGTCGCTGGCCGCGCCAATTGGCGATACTTCCTTATTGGGATTGCCTTTACGTCGAATCCCCATAGAATCAGCATCCTCTATTTTTGCCTCTTCCGGTGGTCAATCATTACTGCCGCCCGGGGTGGACTGTCAAGTCTCAGCTTGGGACGGCTCTTGCTCTGAAGGTTCTTCATGTCTAGTCCATTCCGCTATTTCCGCAAGCACACCAAGGCCTTTATGGCCGTTGCGGCGGTGATGTGCATGTTCCTCTTCGTGTTCGCCAGCGGCACCGGCAGCAGCCGCGGCGGGCCGGACGAGGGTCGCGGCGCCTCGGCTACGGTGGCCACCTGGGATGGCGGGTCGATCAACGAGGGGCAGCTCGACCAATTGGTGTACCAGCGGATCATCACCAACCAATTCCTGCGGATGCTGTTCGTCGAAGGGGACGGGGACAATCCGTATTACGACCTTCCGGCGGGCGTGCCCATGCTGCTCATGCCGAGCGAGCGACCTGATGCGGTCGCCCTAGAGGCCGTCAGCATGGAGGTGCTGTCCAGCCTGGCCGCCGATGCGGGCATCACCGTCAGCGACGCGACGATCAACCACTTCCTGCAGGAGTTCGGGCTCAAGCGCGTCGGCACCGAGCAGATTCGCGGCATCATTGCCCAACTCGGCCGCGAGGGAAATGCGCGGAACAATGAGGCGGTCGTCATCAACACGCTTCGCAAACTGTTGATGGCGTATTTCTATCGGCGATCGTACGACGACGCAGGATTTACCGTGCTTCCCACCGAGCGGTGGGACGACTGGCGGAGCGTCAACGAGCGCATCTCGCTGCAGGCCGCCGCGCTGCCGGTCGACAAATTCCTCGATCAGGTCCCTGAGCCGACCGACGAGCAACTCCAAAAACTGTACGACGAGTTCAAGGACGCCGAGCCCAATGGGATGGTCGACGTGGGCTTGCGCGAACTTCCGATCGCGAACCCGGGCTTCGCCGAGCCGCGGCGCGTGAAGTTGCTGTATCTGACGGGGAGCCTCGCCGAGCGGACCAAGAAGCTGCTCGACACGGTGACCGAGGAGGAGATCGCCGACTATTATGAGCGGAACAAACGGACCGACTTCGTGAAGTCGGCGTTTGGCGCCGAAGATTTTGACAACGACGACGCCAAGGCCGGTGAAGGCGATGCGACGGACGAAGGGGCGACCGACGGCGAGGCCGCGGCGGAAGCCACTGAGGAAGCGCCTGCACATGAGCCGACAGCTCAGCCCGCGACCGAAGCCATGGAGGAGCCCGCGGCGGAGCCGGCCGCCGACGCAACCGGCGCCGCTGATTCGACCGCCGCGCCAGCCTCGGAAATCAGAATCGCCGATCCGGCCGCTGAAGGCGCGGCCGACGCGGCGCCTGCCGCTGAGGAGGCAGCCCCAGCCCCTGGCGAAGGCGATCAGTCGCGCCGCGCCCCGCGCCGCTCGCCGTTCCGCATGGCTGCGTTGCAGGCCGAACCTGCCGCCGACGCCACGGCGGAGGCCGACGCTCCGGCTGAAGCGCCGGCCACGGAGGAGCCAGCCGCTCCTGCCTCAGAAACGCCTGCCGTCGAGACCTCCGCCACCGATGCGGCGCATTCCGACGGGGCCGCGGAGGGTGCAGCATCCGCAATCGATCCGGCCGCCGCCGCCGAAACCGCTGATGAGGAGCCGGTCGAATTCGAGCCCTTGGAAAAAGTCCGCGACGAAATCCGCGAGACGCTTGCCCGCGACAAGGCCGTGCAACAGTTGCAGCAGGTCATTGGCGAGGCGGCGGCGCGGCTGCAGACCGAGTTCAACGACTACACCCGCAGAGCGATTGAAGCCCAGGAGCTGAAACGCGAGGCGCCGGAAGTTCCTGCCCGGCTGACCAACCTCGACTGGCTGGCCGAGCAGTACGGCCTGACTGCAATGTCGACCGAGCCGCTCACTGCCCGCCAGATGTTTGAGACTCCCGTCGGCAAGGCCGCCGACGAGCAATCAGGCCGGCTTAGCGTCACTGAGGCGGTCTTTCGGACGCTCGCGTTGTACGAGCCATTCGTCGCCAAGGAACTTGAGGGCGATTGGTATCTCGTCACGAAGATCGAGGACAAGCCCAAGCGGATCCCCGAGTTCGCCGAAGTGCGGGACCAGGTCGCCGCGGCGTGGAATCGCATCGAAGCGGCCAAACTTGCCGAGACGCAGGCCCAGCAACTCGCCAAGGAGGCAGAGGCCAGCTCCGTGCCGTTTGACCAGTTCTTCGCCGACAAAGGCTTCGAGGTCGTCGACCAGACCGAGTTGTTCAGCCGCCGCAGCTACCCCGCCGGCCCGGGCCTTGGCTACCCGCCGACGCTCGGCGACATTCCCGAGCTGAAAAACGTCGGCCCGGCGCTTATCGACGCGGCGTTCAAGCTGGACGAAGCACAAACCGCCGCGGTGCTCAACCAGGACCACAGCGTTGCCTACGTCATTCGCCTGCATTCGCGGCAGTACCCGCCGGATCAGCTCAAGAAGTACTTCCTGGAAGAAGTGAACACGTGGCCGGGAAACATGGACATGCTCCGCGAGCGCCGAGCCGCTTACGACCAGGCTCTCAACGACCGTCTGTGGAAAGACGTAGCCGGCTTCCAGTTCGATCCCGAATGGGAAGCCCGCCGCGCGGCACGCCTGGCGCAGGCCCAGTAGTCCGACGCGCGGCGATTCATGTGGTTCGTTGCTTGCCGGCGGCCCTCCGAGCCGCTGTCGCAGAGGGGATTCTCCGTTACAATACTCCACAGTCGTCCCCACCCCCGACGCGCAACCCCGCCGCTTGTCCCACCGCTGCGAGCCTGCCATGGCGGTATCCGCCGAATTGCTCGAGACGCTGCACCGCATCCATCGCCAGTTGGGCGACCTTCGCGATCGCAAGGAGCGTGGCCCGCGGCAGATTCGCGCCCGTGAGGGAAACGTCGCGAAGGTCGACGCCGAGCTGGCCGCCGCCCAGGACGCCGTGAAGCAAACCAAGCTGATCGGCGACCGCAAGCAGCTCGACCTCAAGGCCAGCGAAGCCCGCATCGCCGACTGGAAGGTGAAGCTCAACACGTGCAACTCGAATAAAGAGTTTCAGACGTTGAAGGAGCAGATCGCCGCCGCCGAGATGGCCGGCAGCGTCCTGCAGGACGAGATCCTGGAATCGATGGAAAAAGTCGACCAGCTTGAGAAAGTTGTCGTCGACGTGAAGGAGCGGCTCGCCGCCGGCAAGACGGATCTGACGAAGTTTCGCGACTGCGTCGCCCAGGAGGCGTCGGTCGTCGAGGGCGACATCAAACGACTGGAGACCGAGCTTGGCGAAGCCGAAAAGGGCCTGCCCGCCGACTTTCGCGGCGATTACGATCGCGTGATCCGCGCCAAGGGCGCCGACGGCATGGCTCGCATGGAAGGCGGCACGTGCGAGGGCTGCGGCCAAAGCGTCACGCTCAATCAGCAGAACTATCTCATGATGTCGAAGCCGGTGTTCTGCACCGCCTGCGGCCGGCTGCTTTACCGCGGCGAGAGATGACGATCGTGGGTGGCGCGCCCGAAGGTCCGCCGCCGGGCGTGGGTGAGCTGCCATGGGATCGAACACGCCCCGCGCCGACTTGGGCGTGCCACACAGACTCGACGCTCTTTACACGAGACGATCACGCATCGACAATTGGCAGGGTTCATCGCCAGATTCGCTCTGAGGCTACGATGGCAGACCGCATACCAATGACGCGCGCCGGCTACGACAAGATCAAGGCCGAGCTCGACGAGTTGGAGAACGTCAAGATGCCGGAGATCGAGAAGCGGATCGCGGCGGCGCGCGCCGAAGGCGATCTTCGCGAGAACGCCGAGTACCACGGCGCCCGCGAGAGCCAGGGTCTGCTTCAGGCCAAGATCAACCAGGTGAAAGCGAAGCTCGCGGGCGCCGAGATCGTCGATCCCGCAACGATGCCCAAGGGCCAAGTGGTGTTTGGCGCCACGGTGAAGGTGCAGGACCTCGACTTCGGCGATACCGAGGAGTTCACCCTCGTGGGCGCCGGCGAGGAAGACTACGACGCCGGCAAGATCAACGTCACCAGCCCGCTCGCCCAGGGACTGTTGGGCAAAAAAGTCGGCGACACGGCCGAAGTGCAGGTCCCGGCAGGCGTCAACAAGTTCAAGATCCTCGAAATCCGGTTCGAATAAAGCTAACCACAAAGGCACGAAGACACGAAGGTAAGAAAAGGAGATTAAGAACCTGGAAACACTAATAATCGCTAATCTTCACTGATCCGGATTAGTGAAGATTAGCGGCTATGAGTGTTCCCTTTCCGTTCGTCGTGCCTTCGTGTCTTTGTGGTTAATCCGACTCACTCCGCCTCGAACTCGTACACGCACGTGTAGCGGTACGCTTCTCCCGGCCGCAGGATCGTTGACGGGAACTGCGGTTTGTTCGGCGTGTCGGGGAAGTGTTGCGTCTCCAGGCAGACGGCCGAATGCTTGTGGTAGACCTGGCCGCGCTTGCACGTCTGGCCCCACACGTGGTTCGAGGTGTAGAGTTGCACGCCCGGTTGGTCGGTGTGCACGCGCATCCGACGCCCCGACGCGGGGTCGAATAACATCGCCGCCAACCGCATGCCCCCCAGCGGACCGTCGAGCACGAAATTGTGGTCGTAGCCCACCGACTCGGGGCCCGTCAGGTCGCCCATCCGCGAGCCAATCGCCCGCTGCGTGCGGAAGTCCAGCGGCGTGCCGGCCACAGGGGCGAGCTCGCCGGTGGGGATGTTCGTATCGTCCTTCGGCGTGTAGCGTTCGGCGCCGATCCACAGCTCATGATCGAGCACGCTCGGCGTTCCGTGGCCCGACAGGTTGAAGTAGCTGTGGTTGGTCAGATTGACATGCGTGGGCTTGTCGGACGTCGCGAGGTAGTCGATGCGCACCGCGCCCTTGGGCGTGAGCGTGTACGTCGTCGTTACATCGAGCGTGCCGGGATAGCCCTCTTCGCCGTCGGGGCTCACGTAGTGGAACCGCACGCCGACGCCGGCGGCGTCGGCAAACTGCTCGCCTTGCCATTCGACTCGCTGCAGCGCTCGCTCGATGCCGCCGTGAAGGTGGTTCGGTCCGTTGTTGATCGCGAGTTGGTACTCAACGCCGTCGAGCGTGAAGTGCCCCAGCGCGATTCGATTGGCAACCCGGCCGGTCGTGCAACCGAAGCTCTGGTTATCTGGGGACAAGTACCCGGCTTCGTCATCGAAGCCCAGCACGACGTCGGCGTGCCGACCGCGGGCATCGGGCACGTGCAGCTCCGCGAGCGTGGCGCCGCGAGTGATCCACTTGGCCCGCAGCCCGGACGGGCTTTCAGCGAAGAATTCCATGAAATTGTTCCGACAGGAGAAGAGTGATTTTACCACGACGACACGACGGACACGACGAGAAGAAGCAAGGGAAGTCGACGATCGATATCTCTTTATTGACTTTCGTCGTGTCCGTCGTGCCGTTGTGGTGAGGATTCTGTGAATTGGAGATGTTAGTTGGCGCGCACGCGCGCCGCCTGCGAGATTTTGTCCCCGATCATCGCGATCTTCTGGTCGCGCAGCCGTTTTTCGTTGAGCCAGTACGGGCTGGTAATTTCCTTGAACGCGTAAATCGCCGCCTGGATGCCCTCGGCCCACGCGACGGTCACCAGCTTGATGTCGCCGTGGACGTCGCCCACCGCGAACAGGCCGCGGCGGCTGGTTTCGAAGTACGGGTCGATGGCGATGCTGCCATCCTCGTTGAGCCGCACGTCGAGCCGTTGAAACGTCTCCTTCGCCGACAGGAAGCCGACCTGCACGATGACATAGTCGGCCAGCAACTTCTCGCCGGTGGTGAGCACGAGCGCAATCGCGCCCCCTTCGTACGCGGCCTCGGCCACCTCGACGCTGCGGCGCACCCGGCCGCCCGTGGCTTCGAGCCGGTGTACGGTGTCGGCCTTGGCGAGCGGCGTCTCTTCGCGGACCAGCACGTCCACTTCCGCGCCGCGGTCGACCGCCATCACCGCGGCGTCGAGCGCCGAATCGCCGCCGCCCACCACGACGACATGCCGGCCGTCGTAGTCGCCGATCCGCGGCACTTTGTAAAACACGCTCTTCGAGTCGAGGGCGTCGAGCACCGGCAATCGCCGCGGGAAGTGCAACAGCCCGCAAGCGATAATCACCTTGCGGCACAGGTACTCGCCACTTTTGGCGACGACGCGCTTCAGCGGATCGTCCTTCACCGTCTGGTCGGTGTCCTCGATCGTGATCAGCTCGTCGTTGAACCGAAACTGCACGAGCGCGTCGACCGCCTGCCGGTAGGTGCGGCCGGAGAGGTCCTCGCCGCTGATGCCGTCGGGGAAGCCGGGGATATCGACGATCTTCTTGTCGGGATAGAGAAACTGCGGCTGGCCGCCGGCCTTGTCCTTCGCCTCCAGCACCAGCGTGGTGAGCCCGCGGTGGGCCGTCGTGAGGCTGGCGGCCAGCCCCG
>JBIOVA010000112.1:0-3752 GCA_044867485.1 Lacipirellulaceae bacterium
GGGCAAGCCAGCAGTGGCACCCTCCTCCCAACATGCTCGATCAGACGCCGGCTTGCAAGGCGGCGAGCACGCGGTCGGTGATCGTCTGGACGAGGGCGTCTTCATCGACGCCGCCTGCCGCACTGGCGCCCGGCGCGCCGAAGGCCCCTGTGCGGACGCCTCCGTCCCGCCACGAGCCGCGGAACACGTCGTTCGCGCAAATGTCGCAGTTCTTAAAGCCCTCTTCGTGCCGCGGGTCGGTGAAGCCCCACTTCTTCTTGAGCTCCAAGAGCTCCATGCTCTTCTCGTGCGACAGGTACTCGACGCGGCCGATCTGCTTCGAGAGCAGCAGAATGCGGCAGTAGGAGTCGAGGATTTCGGTCCACCAGTAGGCCCGCTCGACGTTCTCGCCGTAGCTGACCGTGCCGTGATTGGCGAGCACGATGACGCTCGCCCGGTGCACGAACGGCAGGATCGTTTCGGCGAATTCCTTTCCGCCGGGGGTTTCGTATCTGGTGATCGGCACGTCGCCGAGGAACACCTCGACTTCGGGGAGGATGCATTGCGGGATCGCTTCGTGGGCGACCGCGAACGCCGTGGCGTGCGGCGGATGGCAGTGGACGACGCTCTTCACGTCGGGCCGGGCCTTCATGATTTCGAGGTGAAGCAGGGCCTCGCTGGAGCGCTTCTTGGCGCCGGCGAGCTGCTTGCCGGTCATGTCCACGAGGCAGATGTCCTCGGGCTTCAGAAAGCCCTTGCAGTGCATCGTGGGCGTGCAGAGCACCTCGTTCTCGCTGACGCGGTAAGTGATGTTGCCGTCGTTGGCGGCGGCAAAGCCGCGCTTATAAAGGCGGTCGCCGATCTCGCAGATTTCCTGCTTCATGCGGTGGAGATTTTGCATGGTCGTAACTTCGGTGGGAGGGAGTTAACCACTAAGGCACAAAGACACGAAGGGGGAACAGACAAATCGTATCTTGCTTTGTGCCTTTGTGACTTCGTGGTTGCATTGTTCCGTCACGGCAAATGTACGTTGTCGAGCAAGGCGGCGCAGTAGGCGTCGATCGGTTTGAGGTCGGGTCGGAAGGGTTGAGCGGCTTCGGCGCCTTCGCTGACGGCGATCAGACTGCCGACGGACGCGGCCAGGTCGTCCCAGACGACGAGCGTGTCGGCGGTAGGCGCTAAGCCGCAAGCGGCGTCGGGCGCCAGTTCTTTAAGCGTGAGCGGGGCGGCGAGGCGCAGACTTCCGCCGACCAGCGCGGGGTGCTGGCGGTTGAGCGTGACGCTGCCGAGGACTTTCGCGATTCGCATGGCGAGTCCGTTCAAGTGGTGCGAATGAGTTCGATCCCGCGCTCGTTCAGGAGGTCGCGGGCCGAGGGAGTAACGACTGCGTGGCGTGGCACGCTTAAGCGCGCCACGCCGTGGAGTTTGTGTTCGAGCGTGGCGGCGGTGACCAGGGAGTCAGTCAGAGCGACGTGGGAGTCTCTCGGCGGGGCGCCGCCCTCCCCCAACCCCTCCCCACCAGGGGGAGGGGAGCGGAGGGAGTCGGATTGAAGTCGCCGGACGACTTCGCGGACGATCCATTCGAGTTGGTCGGGGTCGAGTCTCACGGGCGTTCGTCCTTGATGCCGAGCACGCTCCAGCGCACCGGGGTGTTGTCACACTTCAATAATTCGCGCACGAATTTGCCGTCGCTGGTGATGATCACGCGATCTCCCACGCCGGCTCCCAGTCGATCAACCACCAACTGCGGCTCGCCATCCGGCGACGCGCCGTCGCTGGCGAGCGGCTGAGCCACGAGCAGCTTGCAACCGGCGAGCGACGGGTGTCGCACCGTGGCGGTGGCCGTGCCAATGATCTTGGCGGTTTGCATGGAATTTCTCGGAAATGGGACGCGGATGAACGCGGATTTGACGGATTGTCGCGGATCAGATTGAGAACCTGAAAGTCTTTATTTCTGATCTGCGTTCATCCGCATAATCCGCGTTCATCCGCGTCCTTTTCCCTTCAAGCCTTACCAAGGATGTGGAGGTCGTCAATCAGCGAGCAGCGCCGCTCGCGGGTGAAGCTGAGCGGCGTGGTCACGCCTTCGCCCGTGGGCGTGGCGATCGAAAACGACAGGTAGCCCTCGCCGCCGACGCCGAGCGACGCCATCGACGGGCCGTTCTTGACGAACAGCGTCGTGTCCATCGCGCGGCCCATTTTGGTCATGTTGCGGACATTGTTCGTGTGAATGATCGCCGTGTGGCGGTAGCCGTGCTCGTAGTGCTTGGCCTTGGCGATCGCGTCGTCGATCGTGTCGCAGCGAACGACCGGGATGAACGGCATCATTTGCTCCACCGCGACGAAGGGGTTCGATTCGTCGACCTCGCCGAAGAGGATTTCGGTGTTCGCTGGGACGGTGCGGCCGACGGCCTTGGCGAGCACCACGGCGTCCTGACCGATGAAGTCCTTGTGGGCGACCTGATGCTGGCGGTCGCCTTCGCCGACGGTGGTGATCGCCTGGACGGTGAGTCGCTCGATTTCCTGCGAGGTGAGTCGTACGCCGCCGTAGCGCTGAAAGTTCGCCATCAGGCGGTCGCACGCCGGGGCGACGGCGAAGACTTCCTTCTCCGCGATGCAGAGCAGGTTATTGTCATACGCGGCGCCCTGAATGATGCACTTGGCGGCGTTGTCGAGGTCGGCGGATTCATCGACCACCACGGGCGGATTGCCCGGGCCGGCGACGATGGCTCGCTTGCCGCTGTTAAGGGCGGCTCGGGCGACCGCGGGGCCGCCGGTGACGCAGATCATCGCAATGTCGCGGTGCTTGAACAGGGCTTGAGCCGATTCCAGCGTCGGTTCGGCGATCACGCAGATGAGGTTGTCGATCCCCAGGTCGTTGTGGATCGCTTCGTTGAAGCGGCGGATCCCTTCGGCGGCGACGCGCTTGCCGCCGGGGTGCGGATTGACCACCACCGTGTTGCCGCCGGCGAGCATGCTCACCGCGTTGCCGGTGATCGTGGGGAGCGAATGGGTGACCGGCGTGATGGCGCCGATGACGCCGAACGGGGCGTGCTCGATGACGCACAGGCCGCGATCGCCGCTGTAGCACTGCTGCGTGAGGAACTCGACGCCGGGGGTGCGCTCGCCGAGGATGCGGAGCTTCTCGATTTTGTGAGGCAGCCGGCCGATCTTCGTTTCGCTCATCTCCATCGTGCCAAGCTCGACGCACTGGTCGATGGCGATGCGGCGGATGTGGGCGATGATGCGGCGGCGGTCGTCGATCGTGCGCTCGCAAAGCTGCTCGAAGGCTGCGCGGGCTGCGCGGACGGCCTCATCGGGGCAAGTAAACACGCCGTTCCTGCCAGCGAGCCGGGGCGTCCCCGCCCCCGGCGTCCCGCTTGTCCCACCGACGAAGTGCTGCACTGCCATACCGGGCGTGCGTGACTCCACGTTCTTCTGGGGCGTTGCCCCAGCCACCCCACTGGTCTGCGGCGGGACTTTCACTTCCGACAGCACTTGCCGGACGACGTTGCGGATCAGTGTTTCGTCGAGCGTCATGGCGAAGTTGGGAATCGAGGAGCGATTGGTGGGTCGTGCCGCCGAGCCGTGCATGTCGAGCGGCGGCGGCGGCCAGGCATGGCCAAAGCGGCGGGCGGCGTTAGGGACGATGGCGCCGGGCATGGGTGCCACTGCTGGCTTGTCCAGCAGTGCGAAGCGGGTACCAGGGGCTCACTGCTGGGCAAGCCAGCAGTGGCACACGGAGTGTTCATTCTGTGTCCTTGTCGAACACG
>JBIOVA010000113.1:0-3575 GCA_044867485.1 Lacipirellulaceae bacterium
TCGACCACGCCCCGCGCGGACTTGGGCGTGCCACCCAGTGCCGCAAATTCAATGTTCGGAAAGACTCCCAACGTGGACGCGTCAGACGGCCACCCCGAGCAATTGGCACGCCGTCTCGACCACTGCCGAAGGGCTGAAGGGTTTGGGGAACACGGCGTCGATGTCGAGCTCCTGCTGGATCCGCGGCAGCTCAAGCTCGAGCCCCTTGGCCGTCAGCAGGATCACGGGCGTCTCGGCATAGCCGGGCAGCGTGCGCATCTGGCGGATGAACTCCAGCCCCGTCATCTCCGGCATCTGCTGGTCGGAGATCACGATGTCGAACTGCTCCGCCGTGGCCTTCTCGAGCGCCTGCCGGCCGTTGGCGGCCAGCCGGGTCTCGAAGCCGACGCGCGTCAGAGCGAACTGCGTGACCCGCGCCAACGCAATGTTGTCGTCGACGATCAGCGCTTTCCCGGTCGGCGTTGTAGTCGCAGTTTCCATGTCGTTCTCTTGGGAAGTGTTTGCGGGCCGTTACCAGGTGTCGTAATTGCCGCCCACGCTTGAAGCTGCACCACTATTGATGAAGAACTCTCCCGTGAGCGCGTTGTATCTCCAACCGTGTACGTTAGCTGTGGTCGCGGCCCCCTCGAAAATGGTAGAGCTGCCCGCAGCCGCGCCCACAGGGCAGACTGGGAAACTCCCACGAATGTACGTTGCCAGCAACGCCTTGAAGTCAGCGCCAGGCGTTGTGCAGGTAGGCAGATTGCCCCCATTTTGTGCAGCGTAAAGCTCGATCGCATCGCGAACGATCGCCAACGACTGCTTGGCCCCGTTGTCCGCCGCGGAGCCCGACGCCTGAAAGAACTTTGGCGCGGCCACGCCGGCCAGAATTCCCAGAATCAAGATCACGACCACCAATTCAACCAGCGTAAAGCCTGATCGCCGATTCATCGTCATGCCCTTTCTGATGTATTGACGGCCCGGCGCCCTGAGACGAAACGGAGTCCGGTACGGCCAAATCCTCGCTTGCCGAGTCACTGTGCGGGAATCTCTTCCGGAAAACCCTAGCACGCAGCGAGCGCGCACGGCGCTGGTGGTTTCCCACCAATCGAAAAATTCCTCTAGGGGGCGCAGCCGGCACAACTGCTCCCACGCGACCCCGCAACCGGCGCTCGGTTCCGAGCGGCATGACCTAAGCTTGGATTGCAGGCGCCACGGCCCCGCATTTCGGCTGCGGCGCTCCGCTTTTGACGCGCCGCGCCCGCATTCCACACGGAGCGGCGGCGCGCGGGCCTGCTCTATTGGAGAGACCATGGCTGTGACGCTCAATCTGGTGGCCGAACAAGTCGCTCCGGAGACGGCAGCCGCGCTGGAAGCGCTTCAGCGCGCTCTCGACTGCCCCGTCGAAGCCTGGGCGCCGGAGGACCAAGGCCGTTGGCGCCGCACGGCGGGCGACGACCGCGCGCTCGACCTCGTCGCGGCGGAGGACGACCACCTCGATGCGCTGCTCGACAAAGCGGCGGCCGCCGAACACGCCTGCACCGCTCCGGCAGGGGACGACCACACCCTTGTGGCGGCGCCCGTCTTGAACGCCGACGGCGTGCTCAAGTGCGTCGCCGTCGCGGTGATCGACGCCCGCGCCGCCGACTACGCCCAGCGGCTCGCCGACGCCGTACTCCGCGAACTCACGCAGCGCCAGGAAATGGATTGGCTGCGCGACGAGAACTTCGTCTTCTCACATCAGGTGACCGACGACTTCGAGGAGCTGACGTTCCTCCGCACGATGGCCACCCGGCTGATCGTCGACGACACGTCGCTCGACATCTTCCGCATCGTGGATCGCACGATCGCCGACCTCCGCGAGATGATCGGCGCCGAGACGGTGTACTTCATCACGGCGCCGCACGATCGCGAGATGGCGATCGCCCGGTGCTGCCCGGCGAAGCCCGAGGAAGAGGCCCCCGTCGAGGCGACGACGATTCTTCGCCTGGCCCGCGTACACCGCGCCCGGGCCGCTCACGCCCCGTGCGTGAAGAACGACCTGACGGCCTGCGACCCCGAGGCGTGCGCCGCGGGCGTGCGGCAGTTTCTCATGGCGCCGATCTGCGTGGGCGAACGCCACTTCGGCTGGTTCGTGGCGGTCAATCGCACAACGATCGGCCGCAAATGGGCCCCCAGCCCGCTGCTCCAACTCGGCGGCGACGAGTTTGGCACGTGGGAGGCGTCGCTGCTCAGCACGGCCGCTACGCTCCTGGGCTCGCACGCCAGCAACCTCGACCTTATTCGCGAACAAGAGCACCTGCTGATTAACACCGTGCGGTCGCTGGTCACCGCGCTCGACGCCAAGGACGCTTACACCCGCGGTCATAGCGAGCGCGTGGCGCTGTTCTCCAAACGCATTGCCGAGACGCTCGGTTACGACGCCAGCTCGGCGGAGCGGCTGTACCTGTCCGGACTGTTGCACGACGTCGGCAAGATCGGCGTCAGCGATGCCACGCTTCGCAAGCCCGACAAACTGACGGATGAGGAGTTCGCGGAGATCAAGCGGCACCCGGACGAGGGGTGGTCGATCTTGCGCGACCTCGAACAGATGCGTTATGTGCTGCCCGGCGTGCTGCACCATCACGAGCGCGTCGACGGCCTCGGCTATCCCGACAACCTGGTCGCCGAGCGAATTCCGCTCGACGCCCGCATCATGGCCGTCGCCGACGCCTACGATGCCATGACCAGCGACCGCGCCTACCGCGCCGGGATGCCGCACGACACGGCCATCAAGATTCTCCGCGAGGGCGCCGGCACGCAGTGGGACGCGCAATGCGTCGACGCCTTCCTGTCGGTGATTGAGGACATCATCGCCATCCGCTACGGCTACAAGCTGATGGATCGCGACCCCCGGCAGCAGTCGGCCATGACGCCCAACTGCCAGACCCCGGCCTAGTTCGAGGGCGCTCAGTCATAGTCACCACGACGGCACGACGGACACGACGATATGACTACGTGGAATTGACAGGATAACAAGATCGGCAGGATTGACAGGATAGATGCCCAAGGATTGCATCCTGTTGATCCTGCTCCATCCTGTTATCCCGTCAATTCAGCGATCCATTCGTCGTGTTCGTCGTGCCGTCGTGGTGAAACCTGGCGTTGTAGAACGAGGAGCAACTCGATGGCGGCGCGGCGGGGATTCACGTTCATCGAGCTGCTCACGGTGATGCTGGTCATGGGCATCCTGGCCGCGGCGGCCGCGCCGAAGTACGCCGACGCCATGGCGTCGCACCGCGTGAACCTGGCCGCCAACCGCTTGGCGGCCGATCTCCGCATGGCCCGGCAGTTCGCGCGAAAGTCCAGCGTCGTGCAGACGCTGATGTTCAACGCCACGACCAACATGTATTTGTCCACGACCATGCCCGACCTCAACCGGCCGGCGGTCACGTACTCGGTGAACTTGATGAACTCGGAGTATGCCACGGACGTGACGGCGGTGACGTTCGCGGGCGGGATGATCCAGTTCGACATTTACGGCCGACCAACGGCCGCCGGCTCGGTGTCGCTGCGGTCGGGGACGCACACGCGAGTCGTCGCCATCGACGCCAATG